>CAYJMZ010000066.1:0-11734 GCA_964370995.1 uncultured Fimbriimonadaceae bacterium
GAACAGGATCGCGGCAAGAATGGCGATGATCGCGATCACCACCAACAGTTCGATCAGCGTAAAGGCTGCTCGTTTCTTCATTCAAACCCCCTCCATCTTTAGTATTGCTGTTTGACCCGGAGGATCCCTTACAGCATATCACGAATCTTGTACAAACGGTGAGCTTCGGGAAGTTCGATCCCCACGGGTAACCTTCGCGCATGCACAAGCAGATCGTTTCGACCGAGCGTGCGCCGGGTGCGATCGGGCCGTACAGCCAGGCCGTTTCGGCGCAGGGCCGGTTCCTTTTCTTGAGCGGGCAGATCCCCCTGCGCGCCGATGGAACCCTCGTCGACGGCGATGTCCGGGCGCAGACGGAGCAGGTTGTCGCCAACTTGCGCGCCGTGCTCGAGGCCGCGGGGCTTACACCGGCCAACCTCGTCAAGACCACCATCTTCCTCAGCTCCATGGACCACTTCGCGGTGGTGAACGAGGTTTACGGCTCGCTGTTCGATGCCGATCCCCCCGCTCGGGCCACGGTCGCCGTCGCAGGACTGCCCAAGGGTGTCGACGTCGAAATCGAAGGGATCGCGGTTTCATAGCAATGAAGCGCGTCGTGTCCATCAGCCTAGGCTCCAGCAAGCGCGACAAGCGCCACGAGGTGGAGATCTTGGGAGAGCCCTTTGTGATCGAGCGCATCGGCACCGACGGCGACCTTGCCCGCTTTGAGGCGCTGTTCTTCGAGCTGGACGGCCACGCGGACGCCTTGGGGGTCGGGGGCGCCGACATCTACGTGGTAGTCGGCAAACGGCGCTATGCGTTCAAGCAGATCGTGCACCTGATTCGGGGGGCCAAGCGCACGCCGGTGGTCGATGGCAGCGGCCTCAAACACACGCTCGAACGCGAGACGATCCGCACGCTCGCTCGCGAAGGCACTGTCGCGTTCAAGGGCATGAAGGTGCTGCTTGTGTCGGCGGTGGACCGTTTCGGCATGGCACAGGCGCTTGTCGAGGCGGGCGCGGACACCGTGTTCGGCGACCTGATGTTCGGCCTCGGCCTGCCGATCAAGATCCGCACGTACCGAGCCGTGGAGTGGATCGGCAGGCTCACGCTGCCGCTGATCACGCGCCTGCCGTTCAAGTGGTTCTATCCCACGGGAGAGAAGCAGGAGTCGCGCACGCCGAAGTTTCCCAAGGTGTTCGCGGATGCGGAGTTGATTTGCGGCGATTGGCACTTCATCCGCCGGTACGCGCCCGACGACCTCACGGGCAAGACGATTCTGACGCAGACCGTGCGCAAGGCCGACCTCGATTGGCTGGCCGGGACGGGGGCGACCCGCGTGATCACCACCACCCCGGTGATGGGCGGAGAGACGTTTGCGACGAACGTCATGGAGGGCGTGCTGGTCGCCGCTCTGGGCAGGCGTCCGGAGGAGTTGGGTGAGGCCGACTACCTCGCTGCGCTGCAGAAATTGGGCTGGAAACCGAACGTGATCGACCTGGAGGAGCGTCGGGTACGATCCTGATCCTGCTGGGTCAGCGTAGTCCCCCGGGGCGTCGTCCATGACGAAGTTTGCGTTCATCATCCATCCGCTCACGCCGCGAAACGCCGTGCGCAAGTACCCGATCCTACGCTTCGCCCCCGACTTCATCATCGAAGCGTTGCTCAAGCGCAAGAAACCGATTCTGGTGTCCGAGATTACGGGCATCGAGTCGATCACCGGCGCGAAAACCGAGGGGTGGTTCATCGGGTGCCCGCTGACGCCCAAGCAGATGATGACTCTGCCGCTCGACTTCGTGTACCAGCGCATTGGGGAGTGCTGCGATATGGCCCACGAACTCGGGGCGCAGATCATTGGGTTGGGCGCGTTCACCAGCGTGGTGGGCGACGGCGGCATCACCGTGGCCAAGGGGCGGCCGATCGCCGTGACCACCGGCAACAGCTACACGACCGCCACCGCGATCGAAGGCACCCTCAAGGCGTGCGATCTGCTGGGCATCGACCCGGCGCAGAGCACGCTGGCGGTGGTGGGGGCGACGGGATCGATCGGCAAGACGTGCGCCACGATCCTGGGCCAGCGGTTCGGGAGGACGATCCTGATCGGTCGCGACCCCGACCGCACCGCCGCAGCCGCTGCCGAGGTCCGCAACGGCGAGGCCGCGACCAACCTTGACCGCATCGGGGAGGCCGACGTGATCATCACCGTCACCTCGAGCGAGGCCGCCGTGATTCTGCCCGAGCATCTCAAGCCCGGCTGCATCGTGTGCGACGTCGCCCGGCCGCGAGACGTGTCGGTGCGCGTGGTCAAGGAGCGTCCCGACGTGCTTGTGATCGAGGGCGGGATCGTCAAGGTCCCAGGCAACGTCGAGTTCGGGTTCAGCTTCGGATTCCCGCCACGGACCGCCTACGCCTGCATGAGCGAGACGATGATGCTCGCCCTCGACGATCGGCCCGAGAGCTTCACGCTTGGCAAGGACGTGAGCGTCGAACAGGTCGAGGAGACGTGGAGGCTCGCCAAGAAGCACGGGTTCGAACTTGCGGGGTTCCGTTCCTTCGAGAAGGCCGTCGACGACGCCGCGATCGAGCGGGCGCGGGCTGCTAGGGTGACGCCCGCCCACGCCCAAGTCCGGCACTGTTGACAGGGAAGACTCTGCGGCGTGGGCGGAACAATGCCCACATGCTCCTGGCGATCCTTGCGTACACGGCAGCAGCCGCCGCCTTCTACACGATGTTGGTGCGACGCGCGGTGGTCTGCGACGAGCCCTGGGCAGCGACGCACCCCGCGCCGACGACCGAGATCATCGAGATCTACCCGACCGTCGAGGCGCGCAAAGCTGCCTGAGAACCAAGTGTTGAGTGTTTAGTTTTGAGTGTTGAGGCCCGAGAGTCCGATCCGACTTAACACTGAACACTGAACACTAGACACTCGTCTGCTAGAACTGAACTTTCACCGGCTCGCGCTGGGATGCGTCTTCAAGTTCGAAAAGGTCCTTGATCTTGAATCCGCCGGCGCTGGCGAAGATGCTTGAGGGGAACTGCTCGGTCTTCGTGTTGTACTGCGTGACGATGTCGTTGTAGTACTGGCGCGCGAAGGAGATCTTGTTCTCCGTGCTCCGCAACTCCTCTTGGAGCGTGAGCATGTTCTGATTCGCCTTGAGGTCGGGATAGTTTTCGGCAAGCGCGAAGATCCCGCCAAGCGCGGCGGTGACCTGGCTCTCGGCGGCGGCCTTTTCCTTCACTCCGTTTGCGCCGAGCGCCATGTTGCGGGCCTGGATCACCTTTTCAAGGGTGCCCTGCTCGTGCTTCATGTACCCCTTGACGGTCTCCACAAGGTTGGGGATGAGGTCGTAGCGACGCTTGAGCTGCACGTCGATCTGACCCCACGCGTTGGACGTTTGCTGCCGCAGGGACACCAGGCCGTTGTAGATGCCGATGCTCCAGAACAGCAAGATGACGAGAAGAGCGATCAAGACCCAGATCATGGTTGTTTCGTTGACTCCTGCCCCTACGGGCTCTCAGGTATACGCGGGGCGCCTTCGTCGGGTTGCGGCACGCGTTTCAAACGAACGGGTGCCGCATCGAAACCTCGCGGGTCGACGAAGGACACCGCGTCGGGCCCCACCGGTTTCAAACGGACCTCGACGTTCATCTCAACCGCGGCTGACCCCTGCTCGGAGATGGGACGTCCCATGAATGTCTCGACCGTGAGGTACGCGTTGCCGTCCGCGAACCGGACTCTGCCCGTCTTCGGCACGCCGCCCTCGAACAGATCGAACGTCGTGCCGTGAACGGTAAGTTCGACGCGTCCGAGCGTGCGCGCGACGATGGGGTTGTCGCCCGACGGCACCGGCCGCTGGCCGATCCATGTGCCCTCCCAGCTGAACCTGGCGCCCCCGCATGCGACGACTCCGAAGAGAAGCGCCACCGCGAGGCAAGCCTGGGCGGTGCGCACGGATATAATCCGGGCCATGGGCACGATCACCCCTGAAGTGTACACGTCGATGGGGTTGACGGCCTCCGAGTACGCCCTGATCGTTCGATCGTTGGGCCGCGAGCCTCGCCTGACCGAGTTGGGCATGTTCGCGGTGATGTGGAGCGAGCACTGCGGCTACAAATACTCGCGCCCGGTGCTCGCCAGGTTCGCGCAGTACAAGGAGGCCCTCGAGGGCAAGGGCTTCGAGAACGCCGGCGTCGTGGACATCGGCGACGGCCTGGCGCTCACCATGAAGGTCGAGTCGCACAACCACCCCTCGGCGGTCGAGCCGTACCAGGGCGCGGCGACCGGCGTCGGCGGGATCATCCGCGACATCCTCACCATGGGGGCCCGCCCGATCGCCTCGCTCAACTCCCTGCGCTTTGGGCCGATTCGGGACGGCGAGGCGTCCGAGGAGGTCGTGCGTCGCAACCGCTACCTCGTCGAGCACGTGGTCGCGGGGATCGCGGGCTATGGCAACTGCGTGGGGGTCCCGACCGTGGGCGGGGAAGTCGCCTTCGATCCCGGCTACAGCGGCAATCCGCTCGTGAACGCCATGTGCGTGGGGGTGCTCCGGCACGACGAGCTCACCACTTCGGGGGCCGCCGGCGTCGGAAATCCCGTGCTGTACCTGGGGTCGGCGACCGGCAAGGACGGCATCCACGGCGCAACGTTCGCAAGCGACGCCTTGGGCGAGGACAGCGACGCCAAGCGCCCGAACGTGCAGATCGGCGACCCGTTTGCCGAGAAGCTGCTGATCGAAGCGACCCTCGAAGCACTGGCGACCGGCGCCATCGTGGCGATCCAGGACATGGGCGCCGCAGGCCTCACGTGCTCCACGATCGAGATGTCGGCCAAGGGCGCGGTCGGCATGGAGATCAACCTCGACCTCGTGCCCATGCGCGAGTCGGACATGACCGGCTACGAGTTGATGCTCTCCGAGAGTCAGGAGCGCATGCTGGCGGTGGCCACGCGGGGGCGCGAACACGAGGTGATCGACGTGTACCGCAAGTGGGGCATCCACGCGGTGGTGATCGGGGCGGTGACCGACGGCAGGCTGACCACCGTCCGAAGGCACGGCGAGATCGTCGCCCAGCTCGACGCCGAACTGCTCGCCGACCGCTGCCCCACGTACGACGCCGAGGCGCGCGAGCCCGCCATGTGCGTGAATGCGCGCAAGTGGGACCCGGCGACCCTTCCGGACGTCGACCTGGGGGCGGCGTTGGACACGTTGCTGGCCCATCCGAGTCTGGCGTCGAAGCGGTGGGTGTACGAGCAGTACGACCAGGACGTGCAGACGCAGACCGTGCTGGGACCCGGGGCGGGGGACGCGGCGGTGCTGGCACTGCGGGGAACCCGGCGGGGGGTGGCACTTACCCTCGACGGCAACGAGCGCTTCGTGCGCCTCGACCCGCGGTCGGGAGGGCAGTTGGTGGTCGCCGAGGCCGCGCGCAACATCGCCTGCACCGGGGCGCTGCCACGAGCCCTGACCGACGGCCTCAATTTTGGGAACCCCCAAAACCCCGAGGTGTTCTGGCAGTTCCGCGAGGCGGTGTACGGCATTGCGGACGCCGCCGAGGCGTTCGGCACGCCGGTGATCAGCGGAAACGTGAGCTTCTACAACCACAGCGACCTGGGGGAGATCCCTCCGACGCCGATCATCGGGGCCTTGGGGGTGCTGGAGGACGTGTCCCTGCGGGTGCCCTCGGCGCCGACCGGCGAAGGTGCGCTCGTGCTGCTCCACGTGCCTGGAATCGACGCTTCGCAGCAGGGCCTTGGGGCGAGCGCATTCGCGGCGTATGTGCACGGGGTGGTGGACGGCACCCCGGTCGCGACGGACCTCCAAGGGGAGCGCCGCCTGCACGAGGTGCTCGTCGACGCGGCCTCGAAGCGGCTTCTGGCAGGGGCGCACGACCTGTCGGAGGGTGGTATCGCCTACGCCGCGGCGGAGTTGGCCATCACCGGGCTGGCGATCAGCCTCGACCTGTCGGGGGAACCCTTCGCCTACGCCGAGACGCCGGCCGCCGCGCTCTTTGGCGAGTTGCCGGGTCGCGTGCTGGCGTCGGTCCCCGGGGACATCGCTCCACTTGAGGCGATCTGCGCGGCAAAGGGGATCGGCTGCAACGTCGTGGGAACCTATGGGCTGGGTGGATCTCTCACGCTCGCGGCACCCGGTGTGCAACTCTTTGCCCGTGCCGAACGTCTCAAAGCGGCCTTCGAGGGAACGTTCCCCGAACTGCTGGGACTAGAGGTGCGCACCATTGGCATGTAAACTACGGTCTCGCTCTGGTGATCCATCATGAGAAAGCTGTCGCTGATTATCGTTTCGGTCGTGCTGTCCCTGTCCTGCGTCAGCGCATGGGCCCAAGAGGATGCGCGGCAAGTGCAGATGCAGGTTGTTGATGCGGTCAACCTGTACAAGAACAACGACCTTCCCGGGGCGACGGCGGCGTTCGAGCTGCTGTACGCCAAGCACCCCGACCACAAGGACGTGCTGGCGTGGTTGGGATTCCTCTATCTTCGCTCGGACAAGGCCGCCGAGGCGGTTCCGCTGCTCGAAAAGGCCGCCTCGATGCGCCCCAACGACCTCGAGGTGATGAACAACCTCGGCAACGCGTATCTGGCCACCAGCCAACTCGATAAGGCGCTCGGCCAATACGGGCTGATGACCGAGCTGAAGCCCGGCATGTTCGAGCCTTGGTACAACATCGGCAACATCCACCTGCGCCAGAAGAACTGGGACGGTGCGCTCAAGGCCTACACCCGGGCCACGCAGCTCAACCCGGACGATGCCTACGTCCACAACAACATGGGCGTCGCCCACGAAAACCTCAAGGCGTACGACGCGTCGGCGCTCGCGTTCGCCAGGGCGTCCAATCGGCTCAAGGACAACGCCACGTTTGCGCGCAACGCCGGTTTTGCGTACCTGAACACGCGGGAACAGGGCAAGGCCACGCCGTTCCTGGAGCGTGCCCACGCTCTCGACGCCGCGGACAGCAAGGTCACCATCGCCCTGGCCAACGCCTACACCCGCGGCGGCCGCAAGCTGGACGCCCTCAACCTGTACGAGACCCTCGGCAAGGTCATGCAAAACGACGCGCCGTTTTGGTACAACCTCGGCGTCCTGCGCGCGGGTGCGTCCGACCGCCGTGGCGCCTACGCCGCGTACCACAAGGCGCTCGAGCTCAACCCGACCGACCTCGACACGTTGAACAACCTCGGGTTGCTCGTGTATGGCAACGGCGACTACGAGCAGGCCGTGACGCACTTCGAAAAGCTCGCGGGCCTCGCGCCCGGCGTGGTCACGTACCGCGTGAACCTGGCGGCGGCGCGCGTCAAGCTCGGACGGGCGGACCTCGCGATCGAGGATTGGCGCAAGATCCTGCACCTCAGCCCGACGTACACCGCAGCGAGGCTCAACCTTGCAAACACCCTGTGGCTCGAGAAGGACTACGAGGGTGCCCGCTACCACTACAACCAGGTGCTGATGATCGAAAAGTCCGATCCGAAGGCGCGTGCGGAAGCATTGAACGGCCTCGGGCTGTACCACCTGCGCGCTTCGAAGCTGGACGACGCCGAGGTCGCGTTCCGGGGGAGCGTCGCGCTGGATCCGAAGTTTGGATCCTCGTACAACAACCTGGCGATCGTGCTCGAACGCAAGAATAAGCGCGCCGACGCGATCAAGGTCTTGGAAAGGGGGCTGCGCGTGGATGCCGACAACGAGGAAATCAAGAAGAACCTGGCCCGGATGAAAGCGGCGGGGTCCGGCTAGCGGCAGTGCGCATCCACCTGCTCGTCAACCTTCTTCGGGAGGACGCCGTCGCCGCCGCACGCGAGGCCGTCGCGTACGTGGGTCAGCGCAACGTCCAGGTCGCAGCCGATCAGGAGGCTGCGGCCCTGCTGGGCATTGAGGCGCTGCCCGCAGGCACGCTGGCGGACGCCGATCTGGTCGTGACGTTCGGTGGAGACGGCACGCTGATCCGGGCGGCCTACGCGTGCTCGGAAAAGGGCACGCCGATCCTCGGGGTGTACTACGGGCGCTTCGGGTTCGTGACGCAGTGCGCCGGTGGGGAGACGCGCGCGTGTCTGGGCGAGTTCCTCGAGGGAAAGGCCCGGCTGGAGGATCGCATGATGCTCAAGACCGAACTCAGCCGCGGCGACCAGGTCATCGCGACCCTCCACTCGCTCAACGAGATGAGCCTGCAGCGGGACGCGACCGCGCGCATGATGGTGTTCCGCGTGACCATCGATGGCCGGGGACTCACTCGGTACCCGGCGGACGGCGTGATGGTCGCCACCCCCACGGGTTCCACGGGGTACAACCTCTCGGCGGGCGGGTCCGTGGTGGACCCCAAGGTGCAGGCGCTGCTGCTGACCGCCATCGCGCCGCACACGCTCAGCGCGCGCCCCCTGATCCTTAGCCCGGACTCCACGATCGAACTCGACCTTGAAACCGAAGGCGACGCCATCCTTTCCGGGGACGGCCAAACGCGTCTCCACCTGTTGAGCGGCGACAAGGTCACGGCGACCCGCTCGCCGCGGGTCACGCGCCTCGTGAGCATCGAAAGGGACGACTTCCTGATCAAGCTGCGCGAACGCCTTCTGTGGGGACGCCGCCTCACGGACTTTGGGAACGACGACCTGTGAGCAAATCCCTCGCGCGATTGAGCGACGCCGTGGTTGAGTTTCGGGCCCCGGGCGGGACGATTCGGGCGCTCGACGGCGTGTCTCTCGACGTGGTGCCCGGGGAGATCGTCGCGGTCGTGGGCGAATCGGGATGTGGCAAGACGACCCTGGCGCGTGTGCTGCTGGGCCTCCAGCCGCTCGTCTCCGGAAGCGCCGAGGTCGATGGCAAGCCCCTCCACGGGACCCCCCGGCGCATCGCCGAGAAGGTCGGCATCGTGTGGCAGGACCCCTACGCGAGCCTCGACCCGCGCTGGACCGTCGGCAGGTCGGTGTTGGAGCCGTTCGCCGTGTCCGGAGGCGAGGGGTCTGCCGAGGAGATTTTCCGCGAAGTCGGGCTCGACCCCTCGATGGTCGATCGCTACCCGCACCAGATGAGCGGCGGACAGAGGCAGCGCGTGGCGATTGGGCGCGCCCTTGCCCTCAAGCCGCCCCTCGTGATCTGCGACGAGCCCACCGCCGCCCTCGACCTGAGCATCCGCGCACAGATCCTCAACCTCCTGCGCGACGTGCAGGCCTCGCGCGGGTGTTCGTTCCTGTACATCTCCCACGACCTGATGACCGTGCGGTTCCTCGCGACCCGCGTGGCGGTGATGTACTTGGGACGGATCGTGGAAGAGGGGCCGACCGAAGTGATTTTTTCGTCGCCGCAACACCCCTACACGCGCGCGCTCATGGATTCGGCACCCACGCTCGAGAAGCTGCGCACGCTCCCCGATCCGCTGCCGGGCGAGCTGCCGGACCCCCGAACGCGCTTCCCGGGGTGCAGGTTCGAGGGGCGCTGCGCCTTCGCAACCGAGAAGTGCCTGGCCGAAGATCCCGGGAGCACGGTGACGGGATCGCACGTAGTTCATTGTCACCACCCACTGAAAGCCGTTGCCGCGGCGTCGGAGAGTTAGCGATATGGACAGCCACGGTCGACACGCCTTGGAAGACGAACTGAGCGCCCTCGAGCATTCGTTGCTTGAAATGGGCAGTCTCGCCGAATCGATGGTTACGAAAGCTGTCGACGCGCTGGTGGCCCTCGACGTGGACGCGGCCTTGGAGGTCGTGCGCGGCGACGACGTGATCGATGCGCTGGACGTGGAGATCGAAGGGCGGTGCCTGCGCCTGCTCGCGCTGCAGCAGCCCATGGCGGGCGATCTGCGAGTGATCGGCACCGCGATGAAGGTGATCACGGACATCGAACGCATCGGCGACCTCGCCGTGGACATCGCCAAGACCGCGCGCAAGGTGCAGGGCGAGCTGGGTTCTACGGACTTCATCGACCTGCGGCGGATGTCCGTCGTGGTGCTGCGGATGTTGCGCGGTTCGCTCGAGGCGTACGTCAAGCGCGACTTGGAGTTGGTCGAGACCGTGTGTCGGACCGACGACGAGGTGGACGACCTTTACAAGACCCTTCGAGGCCAAATCCACGCCCACATGCGGGCCAACTCGGACCAGGATGTGGCGGCCTCATGGCTCCTGTTGGCGATCCACCACCTCGAACGCGTCGCGGACCACGCCGTGAACATCGCCGAGCGCGTGCAGTTCATGGTCACCGGCAAGCTCACCCAGATCGCAACCTCGCACCAGAGCGGTTAGGGCCGGGGATCGCGCACTCCCAAGCCGGGACCTCCCCTCACTTCTTAAAAAACATCTGCGTGGCGATCACCACCAGGAGCACCGCGAAGCTACGCCGGAGTACCACCTCGTCGATCCCCAGCGCCCACTTCGAACCGATCCACGCGCCTCCGAAGAAGAACGCGGCGATCCAGGCCCCGGCCACGAGGTTTGCCTTGTCCTGCTGGTAGTAGTTGATCAGCCCGAGCAGCCCCACCGGCGCAAGCAACGCCACCAACGACGTGCCCTGCGCCATCTTCTGGTCGAACCCTAGCAGAAACACCATCGCAGGCACGATGATGATGCCGCCCCCGATGCCAAAGAACCCGCCGCTGATGCCCGCCGCAGTCCCGATCAGCGCGTACAACAATATCTGCATAGGATCCCATTGTGGCTCTTCGTGGCCGTGAGCGTCCCGCTTGTCTGTATCCGAATACCGTCAATCGAGACGATCGCGGCCACGAAGAGCCGGACCCGCTTGCCGGCATCACCCATCGCCGCCGTCATCCTCCACGGCCGACCTGGCGTCCTTCGTCCATCGCTCCGTCCTCGCCGTTGCCGCCATCCACAAGTAGATGACGCCCAGCACGGGGAAGGCGAACACCGAGATAAACGTTAGGAACATCACGACCTCGTAGGCGCCATCCGCGCTCGAGGGGTCGCGAAATCCGCCCATGATGTCGTACACCACGTGCTGCAGGTTCAAAAACAACAGGCTGGTCACGATGAGCGTGAGAGGGAGCAACCCGGTGACCACCACGGGGAACCAGCGCAAGCCGCCGAAAACGCTGTAGAGACGAAACATCAGCGCGACCCGCCAAACCGCCACCACGGCCAAGAACCACACGTTGATCTCGGACGCCTGCGCTAGAGGGACGTAGCGCTCGATGGGGATCGCGTACAGGGCCGCAGGGGGCGCCACGAGCGTCACGTAGGTCAGAACGTGCCAGTACGTCCAGTCTGGGTTGTGGGTCAACGGCTTGACGATCAAGAAAAGCAGTTCCGCCAGCACGAACACGTACACCACCGAACCCAGACCCAACCTCTGGGCCAATTCGGCACGCGGGTCGTCCCAGTACCTGCCCATGCCCACGAGCCACGTCAACACCAGCCCAAGGACCAGGTGCCCGCCCCCAAACGCGGCGATGCGCTCGGCGCTCAACCGGAATGTGAGCAGGCGCCACGCGTCTCCAACGATCTGGCCAAGACTCGGTTTGCTATCCATGGAGAGCCTCCCTTCGCGCGCGAACCAACTTGCGGAAGGCGGCCTTTCGCCTGTTGGTTTCGTGATCGCTGTACAGTTCGCCAACGAGCCACCGGAATCCCTGCCGCAACTGGTCGGCTCGAAGTGGGCGCTGGGGCTCGACGAGGTTGTGCTCCAGCGAAGCTTCGCGGTGTTTCTCGCGGTGATCGCCACGCAGATGTTCTTCAAAAAGTAGGCTGGAGTCCGACATGGGAGTCCGACATGGGAGTGGGGGGGGGGGGGGGGGGGGGGGG
>CAYJMZ010000067.1:0-11681 GCA_964370995.1 uncultured Fimbriimonadaceae bacterium
GCCCAGAAGGCCGTGGCACGGCTTCGGACGATCTGAACGCAGCGAACTCCGACAAGGTGCTCGAACGGGAAATCGCAACGAGTCCGTGCATGCCTCTCTGGTTGTCCGTCAGAGCGGGCCAACAAGATCGCCCCTCCACGTGCGCGCTACTGGATCCCCATGACCTCGAGTTCGAACACCAGCGTGGCCTTCGGAGGCATGGACGGCGGCCGACCGGTCACACCGTAGGCGAGTTGGTAGGGGATCACCACTCGGCGCTTGCCGCCCTTCTTCATACCGGTAAGCCCCTGGTCGAAGCCGGGAATGACCCCGTGGGCCCCGAGCTCGACCGGGAACGGCGCCCCTCGGTCGTACGAGTTGTCAAAGGGCAGACCGTTGAGGAACGTGCCGCGGTAGTGCACCTGCACGGTGTTGCCGGCCTTGGCCGAAGGGCCTTGGCCGGGTGCCAACTCCTCGATGGAAATCGCCGGAGTCGCTCCCTTCTTCTGCAAGTAGAACAGCTTGACGTCGAGTTTGAGGGCGCTTCCTGGGGGGATATCGCCCACCTGCAATTCGCCAAACCCGCTCGGGAGGTCGATCTGCTTCGAGTCCCCGACCTTCATGCCCTTCAGGGCCTTGTCGAGGGCCGGGAACGGCAGAAGCACGGAGCCGCGGGCCCAGTCGCGCCGCCCAAGCTCGATCACGATCGGAGGCTGCTTCTCAGTCGAATCGACGGTCTTGCCTTCCACGGACAGCGTGTAGCCAATGGTAGCCTCGTCGCCCAGGGCAGCCACGGGAGGGTTCTGAGGCAGCCCCACGGCCGCCGCAAGCATGAGCGCTGAAAAGAACATCCCGATAGGCTACCCTTCCATTCGGGAGTGTTTAGTGCTAAGTGTTGAGTGTTGAGGGGAGATGTCCGGTGTTGGCACTCCCGCGCTGGGCAAATCACCCGGAAACGCCACCCTTCCGTGCGGGAGGTGTTGAGGAGAGATGTCCGGTCTCAACACTCAACACTTAGCACTCAACACTCTCCCTACCCAAACTTTCGCCGGTCGAACACGAGGTCGGAGGCGATCTTCCAGGTCTCGGACCCGATCTGGTTCTCGGGCAGGATCTTCGAGAAGTGCACGATGGCGCTGGTGAGCCCGGCCTCGCGGGCGTAGTGCAAGAACGCAGAGTTCAGGGCTTTGCGGGCGGCGGGTTTGAGCCCGAAGCTGATGTTGCTCACCCCCAGGATCGTGTTGACGTTGGGGTGCCTCTTCACCAACTCCGTGATGGCCTCGAGCGTTGCCGCGCCTGCTGCTCGGAACTCCTCGTCGCCGGAGCCAAGCGTGAACGTGAGGCAGTCCATGAACACATCGTGGTCCGCGAGGCCGTGGGCACGCGTGCGCGCGAGGATCCGCTCCGCGATGGCCACCTTCTGCTCGACCGATTTGGCCATGCCGTCCTCATCGATCGTCAGCGCCACGATGGCCGCGCCGTAGCGTCGGCAAAGCGCAAGCACCTTCTCCATGCGCGCGCCCCCATCCTCGAAATTGACCGAGTTCACGATCGGCTTGCCGGCAAGGTGCTGCAGGGAGGCCTCGATCACGGGGGTTTCGGTCGAGTCGATCATGATCGGCACCGTGACCTGCTTGTTGTACTGCGTCAGGAGGGTGCGCATGTCGCGCTCCTCGTCCCGACCCACGAACGCGGTGCAAACGTCCAGCACGTGCGAGCCCTCGCCCTCCAACTCGCGCGCAAGTTCGGTCAGTCCCTCCCAGTCTTCGGCAGCGAGCAGGTCGCGAAACGCTCGGCTGCCGTTGGCGTTGGTCTTCTCGCCGATAATGAGGAAACTCGCGTCCTGCTTGTACGGTTGGAACTGATACAGGCTTGAGCACCCCACGAGGCTGAACGCGCGCTCCTGCTCCTCACCCCGCACCTCGAAGTCAAACCCGGGGAACGCCTTCGACACGGAGCGCCAGTGGCAATCCGCGGTGTGGGGGCGTCCGCCCACGGCTTCCGCCACCACCCGGATGTGCTCGGGGGTCGTGCCGCAGCAGCCACCGCACATCGCCACGCCGTGGTCCCGTACGAACCGTTCGTGATGCCGCGCAAGATCGTCGGGCGTGAGGCGGTACACGGCCTGCCCCGCCTCCATCTGTGGCAAGCCCGCGTTGGGCTGCACCGAAAGCGGGCGCGTAGAGTGGTTGCCCAGGAAGCGCACGTGCGGCGCCATCTCCACGGGGCCCGTGGCACAGTTGATGCCCACGGCGCTCACGGAGGGAAACGCTTCGAGCATGTTGAGGGCGGCGCCGATCTCGGAGCCGACGAGCATGCTGCCGGTCTGTTCGATGGTCACCTGCACGATCAGTGGCACGCGACGGCCGACCTCGTCCATCGCGCCTTCGGCGGCCACGATGCACGCCTTGACCATCAGCAGGTCCTGAAGGGTCTCCAGCATCAGCCCGTCCACCCCACCCTCGAGCAGACCGCGGAAGGCGCTCCGGTACGTCGCCTCGAGTTCGGCCCACGTCGTCTGGCCCAGGCTCACGAGCTTGGTGCCGGGGCCGATGGCGCCCACCACGAACCGGGGGCGCTGGGCGGTCGAGTAGCGCTCGGCTGCCCGCCGGGCGATGCGCGCAGCCTCAAGCGACAGGGCATACTCCAACCCCGCGATCTCGTACTCGGCGAGCACGATCCCGGTGGCCCCGAACGTGTTGGTTTCGACCACGTCGGAACCCGCCTCGAAGTACCGCGAGTGGATCGCCTCGACCACATCGGGGCGGGTGAGGTTGAGCAGTTCGTTGCAGCCGTCCTGAGACCTCCCTGCAAGGCGCGCGCACGCGTCCCGCACATCGGCGGAGTGGCTGGCCGCCGGAGTCAACACGAAGTCCGCCTCCGCCAGGTTGGCGGCCTGAAGCTGGGTGCCCATCGCACCGTCCCAGATCAGCACCCGCTCACCCAGCGCCGCCAAAAGCTCCGATTCGCCCTTCACAACTCTATTATGGGCCCCCAGCCCCGGTTCTTTCGCGCGCTCGTACCCTTGCCGACAGCAAGGATGCGTGATTGAATGGGAGCAGGTAGATCGTACGGTTCAAGCCCCCGAGACCGTGCGGAAGACCCTCCACGGCGGTAACGCCTCGGAGAAAACGAATGCTGTTTAGTATCGCCATCGTTGCCGTAGGAATCGCAGCTGTGGCAGGCGCGTGGGGTCTGTTCAAGGACTCGACCACCGACCGACTGTAGACGTCCTCTCCGCTCCATCCCCCTCCATGCCGGCCCCGTTTACGGGGTCGGCTTTTTTTTCGAGTTGGCAGGAGTTTCCGCAGGTGTTGTCAAAGCGAGTTCTATGTCAAAACCGACCCGCGCACCCTCCGCACTCGACACGCCCACCCTCCGCGCCCTACGCACGTCGTTCGATGCACATCCCAGTGCGCGACACGCGATGAACGCCGTGTGCGCGTCGCCCCTTGCGAAGGCCGCGCTCAACCGGGAGCGGGTGGCGGCGATCGACCACTCGTTCAGCGTTCATCTCACCGAGGGCGAGGTGACCTCCCAGATGCAGAGCGGCCGCTGCTGGCTGTTCGCCGCCCTCAACGTGTTCCGGGCGCAGGCGCGCACCTCGATGGCGATCGACGACAAGTTTGAGCTGAGCCAGAACTACTTCACCTTCTGGGACAAGCTCGAAAAGGCCAACCTGTTCCTGGAGTCGATTCTGAGCAACCTGAAGGAGCCCGAGGGCAGCCGCCTGCTCGACTGGCTACTGGCCTCTCCGATCCAGGACGGCGGGCAGTGGCACATGTTCGTGAGCCTCGCCAAGAAATATGGGGCCGTGCCGAAGACTGTGATGCCCGAGACCGACAGCAGCAGCGCGACCGGCCCGATGGTGTTCCAAATCACCCGCGTGCTCCGCGATGCGGCTTGGCGTTGGCGCGAGGAGGCGCGGCGCGGCGTGCCGGAAGCCGAGATTCGCGCGCAGAAGCCCGAACTCCTCAAGACGGTCTACCGGATGCTCTCCATCCACCTGGGTCAACCTCCTCGGGAGTTTTCGTGGCAGTGGCGGGACAAGGACCGGGGCTTCCACCGCGACGGCGTCGTGACACCCAGGAAATTCTTCGACCAGCACATCGCGCTCGACCTTGACGCCACGATCTGTCTGATCAACGACCCCCGGCCGCAACATCCGTTCTTCCGCCTCTACACCGTCGCCTACCTCGGCAACGTGGTGGGAGGAGATCCCATCGCGTACGTCAACGTGCCCATCGACGTGATGAGGCAGGCCGCGGTGAAGCAGTTGCAGGCGGAGAAGCCGGTTTGGTTCGGCAACGACGTCGGGAAGCACCTGGATCGCGACCTCGGCGTGATGGACCTCGAAATCCTCGATACCGATGGACTCTACGGGGTCTCCCCCACGATCGACAAGGCAGCCCGCTTGTCGTACGGTCACTCGCAGATGACCCACGCGATGGTCTTCACCGGCGTCGACCTCGCCCCGGACGGGACGCCGCTGAAATGGCGAGTGGAGAACTCCTGGGGAGAGAAGGCCGGCGACAAGGGCTTCCTGCAGATGACCGACGCGTGGTTTGACGAGTACCTGTACGAGGTCGTCGTGGACAAGGCGCACGTGCCACCGAAGGTCTTGAAGGTTCTGAGCCAAGAGCCGACCGTGCTCGATCCCTGGGACCCCATGGGTTCGCTCGCGTGAAGGGCACTTGGATTCTCCGAAGCTACCGGCGACCTAGCACAAGTTCGAACCGTCCGACGCGCTCTTTGGCGGGCGTAAACACGTGGAGTTCCCAGCCGGCCTGGGCGCGCAACCCAGGTGGCACAGGCAGCTGGACCAAATACCAGGCTGCGTGGTAGCTGCCGAGGGAGGTCGACGCTTCCACCGCGGGACGCCAGAACTCGGGGCGAAGGGGCGATCCGAAGGGCACCACATCGAGCCAACTGATCGCTTCGAAGGCCTGTGCAGAACGGGACGTGGATCGTCGAAGCAGCGTCACCGTGGGCTCGACCTGGAAAGCAGGCCGCGTGCCGCCGTCGCGCATCGCCCTTGCCACACTGATGGTCTTCGTGGGGTGCGTGGTCATCAGGCCCGCCGTCCACAGCCATCGGACCGTGTCGACCTCGTCGGCGTTACCCTTCCCTGGCAAGCCGTAGTCGGAGTCCACCCACTTGGGGAACGCCGAAAGCCGGACGACCAACGTGACGCGCCCGACAAGCGTGCTGCGGATCGACGTCCATCGGCGCTCAAGTTCCCCGTCGAACCAGCGCTCCTTCTCCTGAAGGTATCCCAAGCACCGCGAGATGTACGACGGGGACAGCCAAACCACATCCTCGACGTCGCGGCGGGCACGGCCGTCGAACCACAGGCCGAGGACCTGGCGGTCTTCGCAACCCACGCGGTCCATCCCCTTCCCCGCCCGGCAAACGGCGGCGCCCCGGCGCACCTCGTAGGGCAACGGCGCACCTGGAAAGGCGACCGGGCGCAACGCGATGAACGCGGCGGCAAGCGACAGCATCCCCCCTATTATCGGAACGCCGTGCCATCGACCCAACGGTGGCGTGCCAGAATCGTGTGTGCAGTACGATCTCGTGATCCGCGGGGGCACGGTGGTCTCTTCCTCGGGTTGGACCGTTGCAGACGTGGGGATCCGCGCCGGGCGGATCGAAACCGTCGGCGACCTGGCCGGGGCCATCGCCGAGACTGAGCTGGACGCCCACTCGTTGCACGTCTTGCCAGGGGTCATCGACAGTCACGTCCACCTGCGTGAACCGGGAAACGAGCACAAGGAAGACCTCGAGTCGGGCACCCGCGCGGCGGTGCTGGGCGGCGTGTGCACGGTGTTCGACATGCCCAACACCAACCCACCCACCGTGGACGCGGCGGCTTTGGCGGACAAGGTGTCCCGCGCGGCGGGCCGAACTTGGGTGAACACGGGGTTCTACGTGGGTGCGTCGCCGGACAACCTCGACGCCCTCGGCGAACTGGAACTCCTGCCGGGCGCGGCAGGCGTCAAGCTGTTCATGGGCAGTTCGACGGGTTCTCTGCTGGTGCCCGACGACGAGGGGGTGCGCGCCGTTCTCACCCATGGGCGCCGCACCGTAGCCGTGCATGCCGAGGACGAGTACCGCCTGCGCGAGCGGATGGCGGCCTACCCGGGCACACGCGTGCACGAGCATCCCACCATCCGCGACGCGGAGTGCGCGCACCTCGCCACGCAGCGCCTCATCGGTCTGTGCGCCGACACGCGCCGTCCGGTGCACGTCCTCCACGTGAGCACCGCCGACGAGATTCCTCTGCTGTCGGGTGCCAAGCGAAGGGAGGTGCCCCTCACCGCCGAGGTTTGTCCGCAGCACTTGTGGTTCGAGGCCCCCGACTGTTACGATCGCCTGGGCACCCGCGCACAGCAGAATCCGCCCATCCGCGACGGCAAACACCGCGCCGCGCTCCGTGCCGCGCTCGCCGCCGGCGTATTCGACACGTTCGGCAGCGACCACGCCCCCCACCTCCTCAAGGAGAAGGCCAAGCCGTATCCCCAGAGCCCCAGCGGGATGCCGGGCGTCCAGACGTTGGTGCCGGCATGCCTGACCCTGGTCGCTCAAGGCCTCCTCACCTTGGAGATGTACGTGCGCATGGCCTGCGAACGGCCGGCGAAGATCTTTGGCGCCCGAAGCAAGGGCTCTGTGGCACCCGGATACGACGCCGACCTCACGGTGGTGGATCTGAACGCCCGGAGGACGGTGGAACGCTCCTGGGTGGCCTCCAGGTGTGCATGGAGCCCCTATGAGGGGATCGAGCTTCAGGGCTGGCCCGTCGCAACGGTCGTGGGCGGCCGCCTGGCCATGCTCGAGGGCGAACTGCAAGGCGCTCCAATTGGCAGTTGTGTGTCGTTCGAGGTGAACCCATGACGCCCGAGCAGATGCTGCTGCGGGGCTTCGACTACGACCTTTGGGCGAACGGCAAGTGGCTTCGCGCGCTCGGACGGTTTCGGGACATGGGGCGTCCGCAAGAGATTCTCGAGCACATCCTCACCGCGCAACGGCACTGGCTCGCCGTGTGCGGGGTTCAGTTTTCCCAGAACGACGTCAACGTTGCCTGGGCGGACATCTTCCGAGACGTGGCCGACGCGTGGAAGGAGTTCGTCGAGGCCACGGACCTCGATTCCGTGATCGATGTGTCGAAGCCCGGCGGATCGGAGGAGTCCCTGACACTCATGGAACTGACTTGGCACGTTCTCAACCACGGAACGTACCACAGGGGACACCTCAGGGGACTCGCCGAGCGCGAAGGCTGGGATCCTCCCGGCACCGATTTCCTCGACTTCGTGCTGGAGGGCTGAGGGCCAAGTATTCTTGGGGGCATGCCGCATCTCGTTCTGGTCCGACACGGCCAATCGCTTTGGAACCTCGAAAACCGATTCACCGGCTGGATCGACGTCCCCCTCACCGAGCTTGGGCGCGAGGAGGCCCGGCGCGCGGGCGAGACCCTTCGCGGGTTGACCTTCGACGTCGCCTACACCAGCGCCCTCTCACGCGCGCAAGACACGCTGGTGGTGATTCTGGAAACCCTGGGAGCCACTCCGCCGGTCATCCGCGACCAGGCCCTCAACGAGCGTCACTATGGCGACCTTCAAGGGCTGAACAAGGACGACCTGCGCAAACAGTACGGCGAGGCGCAGGTCAAGATCTGGCGCCGCAGCTTCGACGTACCGCCTCCCAACGGCGAGGCGCTGAAGGACACGGCCGCCCGCACCCTTCCGTTCTTCGATCGGTGCATCATGGGCGACATACGCCAGGGCAAAAACGTGCTGGTGGTGGCCCACGGAAACTCGAACCGCTCGATCGTGATGCGACTTGACGCGCTTTCAGGCGATGAAGTGGTTGCGCTTGAGTTGGCCACCGGTGCGCCTTTGGTGTACGAGCTGTCACCCGATGGAAGCGTGCTCTCCAAGCGTGCCTGAGCGCCCGACTACAGACTTGCGGATCGCGCAGCGTCGTCTTCAAGGGCGGAGATGCGGTCTTCGAGCTCACCGACATAGTCGCCCAAACGCTCGGAGAGAGACTCTGCGTCCTCGTCAATCGACCGCTTGACCTGCAAGATCAGGATGCCGCAGGCTACACCCGTCAACAGTCCCAGAACGAATCCTCCGATGCCCTTCACACTATCGTTTTACCCGTTTCGCGCCCCATGAACCGAAGCGGGCCGGAGACTCTCTCAAGTCGCCGGCCCGTCGGCCAGACAGCTTCCCCCGGTTAGCGGGTCGCCGTCAGAATTGCCGTTTCGCTCGTGGTGTTTCGCGTCGCGGTCACGAAGGTGGCCAGCGTGCGGGACACGCGCCTTGTCTGGACGGTGAAGTCCAGGAAGGACGCGCCAGCTGGGATCGTCACGAAGGACGGGATCGTGGCGACGAGCGGATTCGAGTTGGTCAGGCTAACCACCACACCACCCGCCGGCGCCGGCGAGTCGAGAGTCACGCGACAGATGCTCGTCTGACCGCCGCGAACCTTCGGAGGCGTGAACGAGATCCCAGCCACACCCACCGCGCGGACTTGAAGAGTCCTCGTGGCAGTCAGGGTTCCCACAGTCGCCGTGATGTCGGCGTCGACCGTTGAGGCAACCACGATGGTGTTGATCGTGAATGTGGCAGAGGAGCTGCCGTTCACAATCGTCACCGTGGAAGGCACCGTCGCGGCACCGTTGTTGCTGCTCAGGTTCACGGTCACGTCGCCGTTCGCCGGGGCGCCGAGGGAGACCGTCCCCGTCGCACTGTCACCACCCACCACCGAACTCGGCGAGATCGTGAAGCCCAGCGAAGAGCTGATCACCGTAAGAGTCCTGGTGATCGACACCGGGCCGCGCGAGGCGGTGATGTCGACCGTCTGATCCCCGAGAACCGCGCCCGTGGTGGTCGTGATCGTGAACGAGCCCGAGGTCGAACCTGCGGGGATCACGACCGTGGCCGGAACCGTCACGAGGGCGTTGCTCGCGCTGAGGTCCACGACCGCTCCACCGGTTCCAGCGGCCTTGCTGAGGCTCACCGTGCCGGTCGCATTCTCGCCCACGTTGACCGACGCCTTGTCGATCGTGAAGGCGAGGAGGTCCGAACGGTCGATGAACAGGGTGCCTATTCTGGACTGACCCGAGTAGCCGCCCTGTGGGGGGCGTGTGGCGGTGATCTTTCGCTGGGTGTCGATCGGTTCGTAAACCGTCTGCACCACGAAGTCCTTCGACCGATCGCCCGGGTTGAACGTAATGGTCGTCGGAATGATCTGGTAGCCTGCGGTCCCAGCGTCGATGGTGAGGTTCACCGTAAACGCCGTGCCCGTCTTGCCATCGAGGGTCACCGTGCCGGTCGAAGCCGTGCCGCCCGTCACCCGCGTGGGGTTGAACGTCACATTGACCAGATTGGCGGGATTCACAGTGATCGGCTGCGTCTTGCCCACACCCAGAAGCGAGGCCGTGACGTTGGCCACCGTCTGGTTGCCCACACCCTCGGTGTCGATCAGGAACGTCGCCGTATCCTGGCCGGCCGGAACCGTAACCGTGGCACCAGCGGGAACCCGATCAGGCTCGCGTTGTCCGTGGAGACATCAACCGTCACGTCGGTGATCGCGGTTTGGAAGATCCGCACGCGGCCCGTGACCTGATTGCCACCCACGATCGTGTTCGGGCTGAGCGTGAGCTGCGAGAGCCACGGCTGCACCGTGAGCACACGGTTCATGAAGTTGCCTTCAAGCGTCGCACGCACATTTACGTTCGTGGGTTGGGTGACCACATTCGTGTAGATCGTGAAGGTTGCAACCGACTGGCCGCCTGGGAAGCTCAGCACCATCGTGTCCTGGAAGCCCGATGGCGAGAAGGACGCAGCGGCGTTGTCGAGGTTCAGGACGATGTCCAGCCCGCCGGCGGGTGCCGGAAGCGTCAGCGTGAGGGTGCCCGTGGCAGAGGCGCCGAGGCCACCAGCGACGGCGTTGGGAGTGATGGTCAGGTTCGCGATGGTCGGCAGGCCGAGCCGCAACTTGATCAGGAACCCATCCCGCCGATAGGTCGGCGTGATCGAGTAGGGTGCCGCATAGAAGATGTTCCAGTTCGGATCTCGCGGGCCGTACAGGGTCTCCAATCCCGTATTTCCTTGCTGGTCACCCGTTCGCTTGAAGGCGAAGGGTGAGAGGAACGCATCCGCAAGTTGTGCGGAGCGACTGAACAACTGTCCTCCAAGGAAATATTGCCTGAACGAGTCTGAGTACCCGAACACCCACACGTCGCCGAGACGGTCCGTGTACGGAGCCCACACGTATTCATCGAGAATGTCTCCCACGTACGTCCCATACAGAAGATTCGATGCGTTTGCATTGAGCACGAGCAGGAATCCGTCGTCCGATGGAATTTCTGGCTGTAGCGGGAAGGTATGGATGAGTCGCAGGCCGTTCTCCGTGGTCGGGACCGTGCCGATCGTCTCCCCGACTGCAAAGACCGCGGGCGGGTTGAACGAGAGCGTGTAGTCGGTAACGCCCGCAACATAGGCGTTGCCTGCGTTGTCGACCGCAACGCCACTTACCGACACCGGCGGCGTCGTCCGCAGGTGTGTCGAATAGACAATCTGCGAAGCGTCGAGGTTGATCTTCGTGGTGAACACAACCGGGGTCGCGCTGAAGTTCTCACCGTACACGCCGGGCGTGCGCGGGAAGTTGAACGAACCGGAGATGCCCGCGATGTACGCATTGCCCGCCCCATCGATGGCAACCCCGTTTCCGGCGTCGTTTCCGTTTCCACCGATGAGCGCGGAGTAGAGGATCCCTCCGTTGCTACCGTATTTGCGAACGAACGCATCGTTCTTACGGAGAAGCCTTCCACCCGGGAAGACGCTGCCGGTTGTCATGAACGCCGCGAATACCGCGGTATCCACTTGGGAGCCGTAAAAAGCGGTACCTGCGACGAACGCCTGTCCCGAACGATCGACCGCGAGACCACCAATGGTGTTTCGCGAACCGTTGCCGCTCACGTACTGCGCATTCGTCTTCGTGAATGTCGAGCCGTCGAACGAGTACCGGATAACGTAGCCGTCCGTCACCATGGGCACCGAGCCACCCAACTCCGGAAGTGGATTGGTCCTCGTCGTGTTCCCGACCACCACAATACTTACGGGATCCGAGGGAAGCGGGTCGTCGTTGGGGATGACCTTCATGCCGGCGAGCGGCTCATCCCGCTCTCCACCCAAGATCGTGGCCATCGATGGCAGAGGATCGAGCACCGTGGTCAGGCTCTTCTTAAACCGAATGAGGAATTGATCACCCGGCTTGTAGATTGCGTACACAGGCCTGGGCATAAAGTTGCTGAAGATCTCGAGAGGCGGGAAGAGGTTGGGAGGGGTCTCCACGAGGGTCCCCATGAACGTGCAAACGATACTCCGCGAAGGCAACGGACCAGCAGCCTGGTTGAACCCAGGTCCGCCGTCAATACAGCGCATGTTGGCTGCCCCGATATTCGGGAGGGCTTGGAGTGCCGTCTGAAGTGCGGCAGCCGAAATGGCGAAGGGCAAATTCGGCGAGAATGCACCCTGCCAACCAATCACAAACGTGCCGCTGGTCGGAACGCTTTGTGGGACGATTACCTCTTGTCGGGAAAGCCCGTCGACCCCATACTGCCCGGTAAGAGCTGAGTTGTCGACCGTGATCAACGGCTGCGGATTGTTTGTGTTGAGAATGATGATATAGGG
>CAYJMZ010000068.1:0-11676 GCA_964370995.1 uncultured Fimbriimonadaceae bacterium
CTCACCCCTGTCCCCTCTCCCCGGGGCGGGGCGAGGGGGACGCTGGCCGTACGCCGGGCCACGCCGGTCGCTTGAAACCCGCCAACTTTGACGCCCATGCCCCTCGGTCCACGGCCGCGCGACAGTACACTCTTGGCGTGCTGCTGGAGGTCTCGGGGGTCGTCAAGGAATTTGCGGACAGCCGCATTCTCGATGGGGCCACTCTCCGGGTGGACCCGGGCGAGAAGGTCGCCCTCGTGGGACGCAACGGTTGCGGCAAGACGACCCTGCTCCGGCTCATCGCGGGTTTGGACGAGCCCGACGCAGGTTCGATCCGGTTGGCACGCGGCGCACGGGTGCTGTATCTGCGGCAGGACACGCCCGTGACTCCGGGGCGCACGGTGCTCGAGGAGGCCGAGTCGGGAGCCTCGACGGCCGTCGCCCTGCGCGATCGGATGCGGGCCCTCGAAGCGGTTCTGGAAAGCGACCCCAACGACGAGGACCTCGCCGAGTACGCACTCTTGCACGAGCACTTCCTCGAGGCGGAGGGCTACAGCCTCGAGCGCGACGTGCGCACGGTTCTGGCGCGCATGGGGTTCGGCGAAGACGCGTTCGACAAGCGCACGGACACCCTGAGCGGCGGGGAGCGCACACGACTCGCCCTCGCCCGCATCCTGCTCGAAGAGCCCGAGCTGCTCATCCTCGACGAACCCACGAACCATCTGGACCTCCAAGCCGCGGAGTGGCTCGAAGGCTGGGTGCGCGGGTACCACGGCGCCGTGCTTGTCGTGTCGCACGACCGCGTGTTCCTCACCGCGGTGGCCGAGCGCGTGCTGGAGATGCGCGACGGACGCATCGACTCCTACCCCGGGCGGTATGAGACCTACCTGAGGCTGCGCGTGGAGCGCGAGGCCCGGGACGAGGTCGCCGCCAAGAAGCTGAACACCCGCATCGCCGAACTGGACTCGTTCGTGCGCCGGTTCATGGGCGGAGAGCGCACCGCCCAAGCACGCGGACGGCTCAAGCTCAAGGAACGCCTTGAGGCGACCGCCCCCGAACGCCGCAAGGCTTCCAAATCGGTGTCGGCAACCCTGAGGAGCGGCAGCCGGACCGGCGAACTCGTGGCCGTATGCGAAGGGCTCACCCTCGGCTACCACGGCGAGGCGCTGTTCCCCGCGTTGGATTGGACCGTGCGACGCGGCGAGCGGTGGGGGGTGATCGGGGAGAACGGGGTCGGCAAATCCACCCTGCTCAAGGCCCTGCTGGGTTTGGTCGATCCCCTGGATGGCCGCGCGACGCTTGGAGCGGGGGTCGCCCCCGGGTGGTTCGACCAAGACGCGTGCGACCTCCCCCGGGCGGTCACCCCCGTGCGCCACCTCATCGACGCGTGCGGACTCCTTCCGGAACAGGCGCGAGGCCTCCTCGGGTGCTTCCTGCTCTCCGGGGACGACACGCTGCGGCCCATCGGCACGCTCAGCGGTGGTGAGCGCAATAAAGTTGCACTGGCGGTGTTGGCGGCCCGCTCGCCCAACGTGATGATCCTGGACGAGCCCACCAACCACCTCGACATGGACTCGCGCGAGGCGTTGGCGGCGATCCTGCGCGCCTACGACGGCACCCTGATCCTCGTGTCGCACGACCGCTGGCTGCTCGACGAAACCACGCAGCACACGCTTGACATCCGACGATCCGGAGCGGTGCAGTTCCCCGGGCCCTACGGGGAGTACCGGCGCTCGCGCGAGGCCGCCAAACAGATCGCAAACTCCCAACCTGCTCGGGCAACCACGTCACAAGTCAAGCATCGATGGACCCCGCGCCAACTGAGCAAGGAGATCGAGCGGGTCGAGCGCCGCGTTCACGAAATGGAACGCGTCGTGGACGCCACCGCGCAGGAGTTGCGCAGCGTCGAGGCACACCTGGCGGCGGTCGGCCCCGGCGACGACGTGTTCGCCCTCTCCCAGGCGCACCAGGAAGGCCAGCGCGCCGCCGAAAGCGCATTGGCGGAGTGGACCGAGCTCTCCGTCACCCTCGAACACCTCCAGGAGCTGCGGGGGGAGTAAGCACGATTCGGTCCGGGGCCGGATATTAGAGTGCGCGGATTCCCGATCCGCGCCTTCGAGCGCGGCGGAGCCGCTCCCCTCGCCTCGGCCCAGGTGACGCTGCGCGGCATGGGAAAGCGCGAACTTCGTTAGCGCACTCTAAAATGGGTCCGAG
The DNA here is from genome assembly GCA_964370995.1 of uncultured Fimbriimonadaceae bacterium. Classification (GTDB taxonomy): domain Bacteria; phylum Armatimonadota; class Fimbriimonadia; order Fimbriimonadales; family Fimbriimonadaceae; genus JAMLGR01. The sequence goes on from CAYJMZ010000068.1 coordinate 2,194, forward strand.
GCCGGATATTGGAGTGCGCGGATTCCCGATCCGCGCCTTCGAGCGCGGCGGAGCCGCTCCCCTCGCCTCGGCCCAGGTGACGCTGCGCGGCATGGGAAAGCGCGAACTTCGTTAGCGCACTCTAAAATGGGTCCGAGGCCGCGCTAAGCCGCGGGGTCCTCGTACATCGTCGTCCACTCGAGATGGAGGCCAAGCGAGGACAGGCGATCTCCGAGTGTGCCGGCGCTGAAGCGGACCCTGCCCAGGGGGTCCCGAGTCGCGAGCACCACGGGGAGGCCGCCGTAGAGGCAACTTGAATAGTGCTGGACGGTGCGGGCGGCCTCGATTCGGTCCTCGACCGACTCCAAGGGCACTGCCACGATCGCGTACTCTTGACCGTCTACCTCGACCCGCGCGGCGACGATCTTTCCCGACTCAATATCTGAAAACCCTTCCACTCTTGCCCCTTCGAAGAGTTTCGGCGCTCCCGGCCCGAACGCTCACCTGGTAAATTGGTGGGAATCTGTCGGGGCCCCTGGACGGGTCCCGGCCGCGGCGGCGCACGATCACCACTCCCCATGAGACCCTTCCTTGCCCTCTTGCTCCTGTCCGCATGGACTCTTGCGGGGGCACAAGTCCCTTCGCTGCAGGCCGTGCGTGCCGGTGCCCCCCCAAAACTCGATGGCGACCTCGCCGACCCGGTGTGGTCGGGAGCGCCTGTCGCCACCCCGTTTCGGGACCCCTTCACGGGACAGGCGCCCAAGGATGCCACCGAGGCGCGCGTGCTGTTCGATGCCGACGCGCTGTACGTCGCGTTCCTGTGCCGCGACTCGGATCCGGCCGGAATCGTGGGGCGCGAGGTGCAGCCCGGCGCCGAATTCGAGGGCGAGGACGTGGTCGGGTTCACCATCGACCCGTTCTACACGCGCCAAGAGGGCACGCAAAGCGAATTTCTCGTCAATGTGCTGGGTACCCAAAGCGAGAACATCGCCGGCGGGCGCTCTACCAAGCGTGAATGGCGCGGCGAATGGCAAGCCGCCTGTCGCCGCGTGCCGGAGGGCTGGACCGTCGAGATGCGCATTCCTTGGCGCGTATTGAACACGCCCGGGGCGGGGATTCGAACGATCGGGATCAACTTCTCCCGCTTTCAGGCGCGCACACGCGTGAACTCGGAGTGGAGCGACCGCACCCCCGCCGAGCGCCCAGAACTCATCGGCACGCTCTCCGGAATCGAGATTCCCAAGAGCTCCCAAGCAAAACGCCTGAGCGCACTGGCGTATGCCGCCCCGGAGTGGTCCGACGGGGGTGGCAGCACCCTGCGCGCGGGCCTGGACCTGCGGTACTCGCTCAACGACACGTTCACCACCGTCGCGAGCCTGAACCCGGACTTCCGCAACATCGAACAGGAGGTCGCAAACATCTCGTTCACACGGTCGGAGCGCTTCCTCAAAGACGCCCGGCCTTTCTTCAGCGAGGGCGGCGACTTCTTCCAACTTACGGGCATGTTCAGCTTCGGTCGCATGTTCTTCACCCGGCGAATCGAGAGTTTCGACTGGGGCGTCAAGGCGTACGGACGCGTCGGAGAAGGGACCAGCATCGGTGCCTTGGCCACCATCGAGGGCGTCGATCGGACCGACGCCGTGTTCCATGTCAAACAGGAACTCGGCCCCTTTGCGACGGTGAGCGGCTACGGGACGCTTCGCGACGACCGCGGGGCACAAAACACCGCCTTCGGGACCAACGTCGGGGTGCGATCGGGCAACTTCCGTGCGGATGCACTCGTCGCGATCACCAAGGATCTGGGCGTGCAAGACTCCGCAGGCTCGGCGTCGCTGTCCTACGAGGTGCCGCGGTGGTTTGCGGGAGCGAGCTACAACTGGGTCGAGCCACAGTTCACCCCGGCGCTGGGGCTGATCTCCTTCAAGGACACGCGGGGCGGCTGGTTCTACCTCAACCACTCCGCCGAGTACCGGACCGGCCCCGTGCGCGAGTTTGGGGGAAGTGTCTTCTTGGAGCGGGCGGACCACTACGACTCCAGCCCCTTTGTAAGGTCCGCGAGCATCGACGTGGAAGGCACCCTGCGCAACGACCTCGAGTTGAGCCTCGGTCACGAGCGCGTGTCCTTCGAAGGCGAGCACGACGACACCCTCAAAATCGGGGCCACCGTCAACACCTCCAACCGCTACAAACGGCTGGGCTTCGAGTACCAGTGGGGCATGATCGCCAACGAACCCTCGCAGTTCCTGAGCGTCGAAGGCAGCTACCGGGCGTTCGGCAAGGTGGATCTCGGGCTCTCGACCTCGATGTTCCGGCTGATGGGCACCGACCGCCAGAGCATCCTCACCATCGGATGGGAACTCGACCCCAAGCGCTCGATCACCGGGCGCATCGCCGACCGCAACGGGAACGTAAATGCGTATGTGACCTATCGGAACGCGGGTTTCAGCGGGATGGAGACCTACGTGATCGTGGGCGACCCGAACGCCACCACGTTCGAGCATCGCGTGAGCATCAAGCTGGTTTGGGCATTCTGATGCGCGGCGCCTCTCCCACGGAACCCGTCAACCAACTGCGGCATGTGCCCATCGTCGAGTGCGGCGAGCCGCTGGTGGATTTCATGGAAACGTGCCCTCTATTAGTGTGGCATACACCACGGATGAACTACACGCGAGCGCGGTTCGCCAGGCAGACCCTCGCGGAGAAGCTGTGCCAGGCGGCCCGCGCGCTGCCGGATGGCTACCAGTTGGCGGTGCTGGAGTGCTGGCGCCCGCTCCACATCCAGCACCGAATGCACCTGTCGGTCCGCGCTCGTCTGCGCAAGCGCCATCCCGAGTGGACCGAGACCAAGCTCGTGCGTGCAGCCAACACGCTGAGCGCGCCGATCGACCGCAGGGTCCCGCCCCCCCACTCCACGGGCGGAGCGGTGGACCTCTGGCTGGTCGACGTCGATGGGCACCGCCTTGACCATACGGGGCCGTTCGATGTGTACGATCCATCATGCTACGCCGCCAAGGCAAAGGGGCTTGGCGAGGAAGCCCAACGCGTGAGGGCCGTCATGCGCGCAGCACTGGAGCCCACCGGTCTCACCAACTACCCCAGCGAGTATTGGCACTGGAGCTACGGCGATCAAGGCTGGGCCTACCGCGGCGGCCACCCGAACGCCCTGTACGGCCCCGTGGTTCCGCCGGGTTATCTTCCGGAGCCCGAGGACGTTTCCGAAGCTCCCCTCCGATTCCTCGAGCAGTAGCGGGTGCCGCCCTTCCCGCCAGGCTCTCGCATAGTGGCGCGGACGTCCCCGTCCGCGATTACCCCGCCGTGGCTCGTGCATAGTGGCGTGGACGTCCCCGTCCGCGATCAAACCCGCCGGGCTCGTGTTTCGCAGACGTGGACGTCCGCGCCACTAAGCCTGGCGGTCCTCATCGTTGCGCACACACATCTGGGTATCCATTGCCGTAACATGGAGACACGTTCATGCGCGTGTTCGAAACCTCCGACGACTTGGAGCGCCTCGTTTCCCTTTGCCGGGGTGGCGACGAACGGGCGTGGGCGACCCTCGTCGAGCGGTTCCAGCGCCTGGTGTACTCCATTCCTAGACGCATGGGCCTGGGTGATGACGACGCAGCCGACGTGTTCCAGGCGACGTTCGTGGCCCTGTTCCGCTCCCTAGACAGGATCGACTCGCCAAAGACGCTTCCAAAATGGCTGTCCGTGACCGCCTCGCGCGAGAGCTTGCGAATTCGGCGCATCGGCAACGCGGCTCGTACCAGCACATCCGAGCAGCCTCAGAACCTCGAGGAGATCGTGGCCGCCGAGGAGCAAGGTGCCGAGTCGATGGCGGTCGAAGCGTGCGAGGCCAACTTGCTTCGCGACGCCACGCAGCGCCTGGGGGGACGATGCCGCGACCTCCTCGCGGCGCTGTACTTCGAGGACGATGTGACCTACGCCGACCTCTCGGAGCGCCTCGCCATACCTGTGGGCGCCATCGGGCCCACCCGCTCGCGATGTTTGGGCAAACTTCGGAAGCTCCTCGAAACCGAGGGATTTTTCGATCAATCCACGTATTTTGCAGACCGCGCGTCCGCCTCCTACGGCCAGGAGCCATGAACAACTGCTCGCATTTCGAACACGCCTTGACCGCGCTCGCACATGGCGAGGACGCGCCGCTGGTGGAGGAGCACCTCGCCGAGTGCGAGGCGTGCCGGTTGCGTCTGGGCGAACTGCGCAGGATGGTTCACGCGCTCGCCGTTCCGACGTCTGACGCGCCCGTCCTGCTGATTGAGGCCGCCAAGGCGTTGATGCCGCATCGGCAACGCACGATCGCGCGGCTTGTGAGATCCACCCTTGGGATGGCCGGCGCCCGTGCCGAAGACGCGGACACCTTTCAAATGGTCTATGAATCCGAGCCCATGCGCGCCCGCCTGCTCTACGAGCGCCTCGCAACGGGTTGGAGCGTCACAGGCAAGATCGAAGGAGGGGTGGTCGCGATCGAGGCCCACGGATCGGCGGTCAACGTGGAAGCCGACGGCCGTTTTGCATTCGTCGCGAGGTCGCTTGCCGACACCGAATGCCTCGTGTGGAGCGAGCACGCCGAGATCGTAATCCCCGCGGCCGCGTTGATCAAGCCCGATGGAAACGAGCCCTCTGCTTGAGCGCCTCGCGGGGGGCGTGTCGCTCGAAGAGGGGCGGGAGCTGGCTCGCAACGCCAACCCTGCCGGACTCGGCGAGGCATTTTTCAAGGGCGTGGCGGCACTTCTGGGCACCTCGCCGGAGTCCGCTGCGTCCCTGGCGGACCACTGGCGCGCGATCCGCGACCGGGCACAGGACCCCGCATTCGCCTACCGGGCCCAAGCCGCCGGGGCCCGTGCCCGCGGACGGTGGAAGGCCAGCGCCAACGCGTTCCTCCGAGCCGGACGGGCAGCCTCCGATCCCGTGGAACGGCTCGAGTTCACCATCGGCGCCATCGACGCCTTGGCGCGTGCCGGCCAGCCCTCGGAGGCGATCGTGCTCGGCAAACGGATTGCCCGCCGCCTGCGACACCTCGGGCGCCCCGATCTCGCCGCGCGCGCCGAGCTCAACGTCGGCAACGCGCTGCTGTGGCAAGACCGTTACCGCGACGCCACCCGCGCGCTCGAACATGCGGCCGAGCATCTGACTTCACCCCTCGAGGTGGCCGCGGCCCGACTCGGGCTCTCGAGCGCCCAACTCTTCACCGGCCGGCCCGACCGCGTCCGCCACCACGCGGAGGTCGCCCGCAACGCCTTCGATGCGCTTGGCCTCACGCCTACGCGGACCTGTGCTCGATCAACCTCGCCCACGAAGCCATGTCGCGGGGACGGGCGGACGAGGCGCTGGACCTCCTGTTGGCGATCGAGGCGAAGGGCCGCGGCGACCTGTTCGAGCGGGCGCGCATGTTCGAGTTGCTCGGCGACGCGTATCTGGAGCTCAACCTGCTCGACGAGGCCTCGGATGCGTACCAGACCGCGTTGGCGCGCGATCGCAACCTTCCTCCTCTCAACCGCGCCCACTGTGCCCTGGGCCTTGCGCGGGCCGCCCGGGCGCGCGGACTGACCGGCGAAGCCGTCCGAGGCTTCCGCGCGGCGGCGCAGCGATACCTCCGCGCACGCAATCCCGTGTGGGAGGCCGTCGCCCGCCTGCACCTCGCGGAGGGTCTGCTCGATCTCAATCGGCGATCGGCGGCCCGTGTGCACGCCGAAGGGGCCCGCAGGACCTTCGAGACAACGGGCTCGCGCGCATGGCTGGGGCACGCGAAGATCCTGCAAGCCGCATCCGCCGGCACCCCCGCCGCCGCGGACGCGCTGGCCTTGGAGGCACTTCGCACATTGGGGCGCATCGGTTCGCCGAACCTCGCCTGGCGCGCCCATGCGATCCGCGCGGCCGTTGGGAGCTCCAAGTCCCTCGCTCACTACCGACGCATGTTTGAGGCGCTTCTCGAAGGCCGTCTTCGCACGGTGTCTACCGTGTCGCGAGCGGCCTACATGCGCGACAAAGGCGACGCGCTCCGTGCCTACTTGGATGCACTGCTGGCCCGCCCCACCCCGAACCGGGTGCGCGAGGCGCTCGACGTGGTGGCGCGCTCAAGATCGGTCGCCCTGCTCGACGAGATCGCGCGGGCCGACGTCGGGGCCGCCATCGACCCAAAACTCCTCGCGGAACTTCGCGCCCAGCTCAACCAGCAGGACGAGGGCCCGCCCGATCGAGGCAGCACCCGCCGCGCGGTCGGGACGCCGGCCCTCGCCGCCGTTCAGCGCCGGTGGGTCGAGGCGACACGAGGCGTTCGCCCCGGGGGTGCCCTGGCCACATCGCCCACACCCGACACGGCGGTGTACGCGGAACTCCGCGAGGGCATCGCGTTGCTGCGGGGAGGACGCGCCACGCGCCTTGAGTTGTCTCGGTTCGACTTGGAAAGGGAGCTCCGGTGGCTGCAGTTCGACCTCCTCGCGCCCATGACCGATCCCGACACGCCACACAAACCCTTCGAACGCCGCTTGCGCGCACTCGCCGATGCCCTCCAGGTCCATGCCGGAACCACGGGCGGCGACGAGGCGCTGATCGCCCCGGATGCTGGACTTTGGGGCGTGCCGTGGGGCCCCCTCCTGCGGCTTGATGGCAGCGCGGAACCCATCCTGCTTCCCAACCCGGCACTGGGCAAAGGTGCGGCTTCGCTAGGGCTTCCCCCGCGTCCGAGGGCTGCCCTTTGGATCTACGAGGCGCCGGACCTTCCCCACGTCGCCCACGAGGGCCGGCTGTTCCTCGAACACTTCCCAGATGCCACGGTGTGCCGCACCCTCGACCAGGTACGTCGGTCGATCGACGACGGCCCGTACGACATCGTGCACGTCGCGACCCACGGGCGGCTGTGTATCTCGAACCCCATGTTCAGCCTCTTGAGGTTCGTGGATGGAAATCTTTATGCCGCCGAGATCGCCCGCAGCCGCCTCAGGGTGGGGCTCGCAACCCTTTCCGCGTGCGAATCCGGCAGGATGGCCGTCCTGAACCGCGACGAGCCCGATGGACTGGCGCGCGCGTTCCTGGCACGGGGCGCCCACGCCGTTCTCGGGGCCGCGTGGCCGCTTGAGGATGCCGCAGCATTGCAAATAATGATGTACTATTACTCAGAACTCTCCGCGGGACAGTCCGTGAGCCGGGCACTGGCCCGAGCCCGGGATGGGTGTCGATCGCGCTACCCCCACCCCTATTACTGGGGCGCGCCCATCCTTCTGGCGGGGTATGGAAAGGAACACAGGCTATGCATAACCACCTGATTCGATCCGTCATTGTTGCGGTGCTCGCCGCGCTGGCGACCGTTTCGCAGGCACAGACGCGGTTCATCTGCCAACTGACTTCAGGCGACCAAGCCGCTGCCGTTGGCGCCCGGTTCCGCATGAGGGTTGTGGACTCCACACCCGGCGCTCCGTTCGCGCTCCTGGTTTGCGACAACGACGTCGACGTGCCCGCGATGCTCATCCTCATGAGCCTCGACCCGCGGGTGGTTTGGGCAGAGGAAGACAAGCTCATCGTGATGCCAGAGCACAGTTCTGGATCCAAAGGCGGCACGATCGCCGCGATCTGGGACCGGATGCTTTGGTACGAGCTCAACAGCGGCATGCTTGCCCAGATCGGATGGTCGGAAGAGCGCGCAACCGGGCCCGGCCGCGAAGTGCGCGTGGCGGTCCTGGATACGGGCCTTTCACCCCGTCAGCCATTCCTGTGGGACAAGGTCGTGGCCTCGGTCAACGTCGTCGACCCCCTCCAGCCCGCCTACGATGTTCCGGGTTGGCTCGACTCGAACCACAACGAGATCCTTGACGAGGGGTTGGGCCACGGCACCATGGTGGCAGGCCTCGTCGATCAGACCGCTCCACTCACCAAGCTGATCATCGCCAAGGTTGCGGACAGCGACGGGGTCAGCAACGCGTGGTGGCTGATCAAGGGGCTTGCCTTTTCCGTGGTCAACGGTGCCGAGGTCGTGAACATCAGCCTCGGCTCGCTCGAACGCATCCCGGCCCTCACGGACGTGATGGACTGGGTCGAAACGCGCAATGTGCTCGTGGTGGCCGCCGCCGGCAACAACAACCTGCCGTTCGCCCTGGCCCCCGCCACGATCAGCAAGGTCATCGCCGTCGCCGGACTCAACCCCGACGACACGCGAGCGGTGTTCAGCAACTGGGAAAGCGGAATCCGCTCGTCCGCACCCGCCACGGGCATCAAGAGCACGGACTGGGACGGGGGACTCTCCGTGTGGTCGGGGACCTCGTTCGCGTCCCCCATGGTCGCCGGCAGCGTCGCCGACGCCCTTCGCCGCATCCCGCCACAGCCCCTCAACACGTTGCGCAACGCCGTGAAGGACTCAGGCGACGACCTCGACGCCCTGAACCCGGGCTACCAAGGCAAACTTGGCACCGCACTCAACTTCACAACGCTCAGCATCTGGCTCGGCGCAGGCTAGACCGTCGCGGGTCCTCAACACTCAACACTCAACACTCAACACTCCCCGGAATCTTGACTTTCTTGTACACTTTCAGCCCACAATGGACGTAGAAGGAAGCGTGGCGTGATGCGGGTGCTGCCCGGTGGACGCTGCGACGGCCAGCTATGGACACAAAGACCAAACCCACCGACGACCAAGTTCTCGAGCAGTTCGCCAACCGCGAATACGAACACGGGTTCGTGTCCGACGTCGAGGCCGACACATTCGAACCCGGGCTCAGCGAGGAGGTGGTGCGGCGCCTCTCCGCCCTCAAGGAAGAGCCCCAGTGGTTGCTCGACCTGCGCCTCAAGGCATACCGGCATCTGCTCACCATGAAGGAGCCCACGTGGCCCAACGTCCACTACACCCCGGTGGACCTCCAGGCGATCTCTTACTACTCGGCCCCGAAAATGAAACCCCTCCTCGACAGCCTGGAGGACGCGGACCCCGAGCTGCTGCGCACGTTTGAAAAACTCGGCATTCCACTGGCCGAACAGAAGGTGATTCTGAACGTCAAGGGCGCGGCCGAAACCCCTGCGGAAGGGCGCGGCGACATCCTGTCCGGCATCGCGGTGGACGCGGTGTTCGACAGCGTGTCGGTGGCGACTACGTACAAGGCCAAGCTTGGCGAACTTGGAATTATCTTCTGCTCGATGGGCGAGGCCGTGCGAGAGCACCCCGAGCTCGTGAAGCAGTATCTGGGCTCGGTCGTGCCCTACAGCGACAACTACTACGCGACCCTCAACAGCGCGGTGTTCTCGGACGGCTCGTTCGTGTACGTGCCCAAGGGCGTGCGCTGCCCGATGGAGCTGTCGACCTACTTCCGCATCAACGCGAAGAACACCGGCCAGTTCGAACGCACGCTGATCATCGCCGACGATGACGCGTACGTGTCATACCTCGAGGGCTGCACCGCCCCGATGCGCGACGAAAACCAACTGCACGCGGCCATCGTGGAACTCGTGGCCGGCAATCACTCGACGGTGAAGTACAGCACCGTGCAGAACTGGTACCCC
>CAYJMZ010000069.1:0-11550 GCA_964370995.1 uncultured Fimbriimonadaceae bacterium
CCACCAACCACCAAACCGCAAACCCTCCCCTCCCTCCGCCGGTACACTCGCGCCATGCGTCTTACGCACCTCGTTGACTGCGCTGGTTGAGCGGCTAAGTTGGGCCCAGCCCAACTGACGGACGTGCTCCGTCAGCTTCCGACCTCGAGCGACCCCAACCTGCTCGTCGGCTTTGAAACGTCCGACGACGCGGGCATTTGGCGTTTGTCGGACACCGAGGCGCTCGTTCAGACCCTGGACTTCTTCACGCCGATCGTCGACGATCCCTACGCGTACGGGGCCATCGCCGCGGCGAACAGCCTGAGCGACGTGTACGCCATGGGCGGACGGCCGCTCACCGTGCTCAACATCGCCTGCTTCGACCCCGACGCGGCACCCGCAGATGTGTGGGCCGCGGTGTTCCGTGGCATGGCGGATACCTCGCTCGCGGCCGGTGCGGCCATCCTCGGCGGGCACACGGTCAAAGATTCTGAGCCGAAGTTCGGGCTGAGCGTCACCGGCGTCGTGGACCCGCGGTGCATGTTCGCCAACACCGGCGCGCGCGTTGGCGATGCGATCTACCTCTCCAAGCCCCTGGGAACGGGAATCGTGACCACGGCGGCCAAGCGGGACGCGTGCGAACCCGACGAGTTGGAGGCAACCATCCGCGCCATGTCGACCCTGAACCGTGACGCGTGCCAGGCGGGTCTGGCCGCCGGCGTGCGGTGCGCGACCGACATCACCGGATTCGGCCTCTCCGGGCATTTGGGCAACATCGCGCGCGCCTCGAAGGTCCGGATCGCGATCGACTCGGCGGCGCTGCCCTTGCTGGCCGGATTGGAGCGGATGGTGGGTGCGGGGATGACCACGGGTGGAGGCGCCAACAACGCGTCCTACCTGGGCGAGTTCCTCACCTTCGCCCCATCGGTGCCGGAGTGGGTGCGCCACGTGGTCGTGGACCCTCAGACCAGTGGCGGCTTGGCCCTGTTCTCCACGTCCCCGATCCCGGGCATGGCCCGCATCGGGGAAGTGGTCGCGGGCGCTCCGGGAATACGCGTTGGCTAGGGTGGTTTGGTGGGGGAGATAGGACTGATAGGATGAATATGACCTATAGGACCTATTCCACCAACCACCAAACGCACTACCGCGGCATGGGCTGGAAGCCGGAGATCGTCTCGCTCAGCATCTCGACGGCTTCTGCGATCTCCAAGGGGCCGCGCACATCCTTGCCTGAGACCACGTAGAGCCCGGCACCGCGACGTTGGATGTCGGCCCTCACGTCGCCAAACACGGGCGCGGAGAACCGTACCGGGGTGCGCCGCAGGACCCCGTCGGCGAGTTCCTGCGCGCGCGGTCCGCACGCCAACACGTAGGTGTCCTCGATCAGCTCGTTGGCGGCCCTGAAGTAGCCGCCCGCTTTGAGGCCCATGGCGGGAGCGGTTTCGGCGAAGTGGCTGACGGACATCCGGGCGATCTGTCGAAGGTCCAGCCGCACACCCGCCACCAAAGCGGTGGCGTCGGGCTTGAGGCGCCCGTAGAGGCACAGCAGACGAATCATCCGCGCGGTCGCGGACTCCGACATGCCATCGGCAACTTGGGGTAGTGGCGGCACCTGCGGTTCGAGCGGCCCGGGCTTGCGGTAGCTCACCGCGAAGGCCCCGTCGCCCAGGTCGAAGAGGAAGATCGCGCGCCGCAACACCGCAAGACCGCGCTCGAAGGACGCGCCTCTGCCTGTGGCGAGATAGTCCTGCAGGGCGGCATCCGCGTAGGCGAGGTAGTCCGTCAGGAAGGGCTCCGTCGCGCGCCGTCGGTCTCGGCTGTGGGTCACGTCGTCTGCGGCCACGAACCCCTCGAGGTGGTCGAAGATCCGCGCGACGATGGCGAGGCGCTCGTGATCCCCGAGTATTCGGGCGGTTGCGAGCAGGCGCGCGACCACCGTGCCGTTGACGTCCATGAGGTCGCCGCCGGCGAACGAGCGCGGTTGGTGGGCGACCGCGGCCCGCAAGCGGTCGAGCGCCGCCGTAGCTCCGGCGCCCCCCATGGTGGCCGGGCGCTCCGACTTGATGGACATCTGAGGGTTGGTCTCCACGCGCAATCCCAGATGGTCGCGCACCCATTCGCGCTCCCGCCCGTCGGGGAAGATCCCCCGCAGGACGCGTGGTGAGAAGCTCGCGCGCGCGCTCCGGCCGTTCACGTCCTCTTCGCCCATGCGGCATGCGGAGATCAGATCGGGGCCGAGGAACTCGCTGGTCAACGCGTCGAACGTGTTCAGCGCGATTCTCTTGTACGCGGCCGACCCCGTCTGGATGCCGAGGATCGCAAACACGTGAGCCATGTCGGCGTTCTCGGTAGCGACCTTGTCGTATTCGACTCGGGTCCACCCGTCCCCGGCGGCGTGAAACAGCCCACCGTCGAGCCAATCGACCATCGGGGAGCGGATGAGGGGCTCCAGCCACTTTTCCACGAGATCCGTGCGCCCCCGCCTAAGCAGGAAGCCCCAGGCGTGGGGTGCCAGTGTCCCGCCACCTCGGCGAGTCGCCTCAAGTTGTTCAAGGAAGTTCGTGTATGCGTGGAAATCCGGCGTGGCAAGCGCGGAGCCCGAGCGCAGCCGCCGGATGTCGGCGATCTGCAGTGTGATGACCGATGCCGGGGCGTCCTGGGTTCCCCGTTCGGCGCGCTGGAGCGACTCGATGAGCGTATCGCGGAACTCGTTTGGCCCCGGTGTCGAACCCTTGGTGCGCAGCGCGAGGTCGAACACCTGTCCCCGTGGGTCGAGCAACCACACCTGAAACTCGTTGCGCAGTTCCGCTTGGGCAAGCATGATGGGCAGGAAGTCCTCCATCAAGTCGGGCTGCTGAAGGCCGTCGCCGCGCACGCTCACGAAGTGGCGCGAGATGAACGCGGCGAGGTCGGGATTGGTGAACACCAAGCGGTCCATGTCGCGCCCGAACCGACCCCAGGGAACGCCGACCACGAGGAGAATGGGGAGACCGGTCCGCCGCGCCTCGGCAAACGCTTCGGGTCCGTACGGGCGCCAGTCGATCCTCTGGGACGACGCGCGGCGCAGAAACTCGCTGGGTTCCACCGCGAGGCGGTTCTCCGCGGCCGGAGGGACGTAGGGCTGCACCCAATGCGCCCCCAACCCCAGCATCGCCAACACGCCCGTGGTAAACGTCACGACTCCGAAATTCGGTTTGGGCATACGAACAGACTCCATGATGGCGCATGGGTTGCAGTTTGATGGTTTGTGGTTTGTGGTTTGATAGGACCGATAGGACGAATATGACGCATAGGACCTATCCCACCAACCACCAAACCATCAAACCACCAAACCACAAGCCACCAACCCCCTCAACAGCCCCTGTGCTACACTCAGCCCATGTCCATCTCCCTTGAGGAAGTCCGGGATGTGGCGCGCCTGGCGCGGCTCAAACTGGACGAGGCCGAGGTCTTTGCCCTACAAGGCGAGCTCAACAGCCTGTTGGGCCATTTCGTGGACATCGAGGATCTGGACCCTGGGATGGACGATGGGCTGACGCACGGGATGGCGTTCGCCAACGTGTGGGCCCAAGACCGAATTGCCCCCGGCTTTTCCGACGTGGACGCGTTGCGCAACGCGCCGCGATCCAAGGCTGGCCTCTTCGTGGTGCCCACGATTATCGAGGACTAGCGTGCCCACGTCGTGGACCGCCGCAGAGATGCGCCGCCAGCTCGATGCGCGGGCCATATCTGCCGTCGAGTTGGTCCGCGCGCACCTTGAGCGCATCGAGCGGACCGATCCCGCCCTCGGCTGTTTCCTCACCGTCGATTCGGAGGGTGCGCTGGCCGCCGCCGAGTCTGCGCAGGTCCGTTTGCAGCGCGGCGACACGGGCTCGCTGTTGGGCATTCCCATCGCGCTGAAGGACAACCTCTCGACCCGGGGGTTGCGCACGACCTGTGCCTCCAAGATGCTGGAGTCCTACGTGCCACCTTTCGATGCCACCGTGGTCGAGCGCCTTCGCGACGCGGGTGCGGTGCTCGTGGGGAAGACCAACCTTGACGAGTTCGCCATGGGCACGTCCACGGAGAACAGCGCGTTCCACCCCACGCGCAACCCGTGGGATCCCACCCGGTCGCCCGGAGGCAGCAGCGGCGGGTCGGCAGCAGCGGTCGCCGCCGAAATGGTGCCCCTGTCTCTGGGCTCGGACACCGGGGGCTCCGTGCGCCAGCCCGCATCGCTGTGCGGGGTCGTCGGCTACAAACCCACCTACGGCCGCTGCTCGCGTTACGGGCTGATCGCGTTCGCGTCGAGCCTCGACCAGGTCGGGCCGTTCGCGCGGACCGTCGAGGACGCCGCTGCGATCGCAGAGGTGGTGACCGGACACGACGCGCGGGACAGCACGTGTCTTGCGGGCGGGCCTGTGCGGGTCGATGTTCGCGCGGGCACGCTGCGCGGCAAGCGGTTTGCGCTTCCACGCGAGATGTTCGACGATGCCACGGAGCCGGGCGTCGCGGCAGTGGTGGAGGGCGCATTGGAGCGCATGCGGGCGGAGGGCGCCGAGGTGGACGAGGTGTCGCTCCCGTCGATCCGCTACGGCGTGACAACGTACTACATCATCGCCCCTGCCGAGGCGAGCAGCAATCTCGCGCGGTTCGACGGCATCCGGTTCGGACACCGCGCCCCAGACGCCGCCGACGGGCACATCGGCACCGTGGAGCGCAGCCGTGCCGAGGGTTTCGGACACGAGGTCAAGACCCGGATCATCATTGGCACCTATGTGTTGTCGGCGGGCTACTACGATGCCTACTACGGGCGCGCGCAGCACGTGCGGGCATTGATGCGGGCCGAGTGCGCCGCATGCCTTGAGACGTACGACGGAATCGTGGCCCCAACGAGTCCCATGGTGGCGTTTCGGCTGGGGGAGCTTGCCCAGAATCCCCTGGCCCTGAAACTGCTCGACTCCTGCACGATCCCCGCCAGCATGGGAGGGTTTCCCGCGCTGTCGCTCAACGCAGGTTTCTCGGGAGGCCTGCCGGTCGGGCTCCAACTCATCGGCCGATTGGGGGGCGACGAGGCGCTCCTGCAACACGCCTATTGCGTCGAATCGCTCCTCGAGGGGGCGACGCGGCGAGCGCCAGTCCCGTAACCTGAAGATATGGACGACGTCCAACGACAAGACCGTCGGCTTTTTAGGCACGAACTCTGGGAGCCGGGCCGGTTCGTCGTTGCCGTATTGGCGGTCCTCGGCTCGTTGATGATCGCGAAGTCCGTGCCCGGATTCTATCTGTTCCCGCCGTTGATTCTGGCGTGGGTCGGGTACGTGTCCTACCAGGCCAGCAAGCGGAAGCGGTTTATCGACAAGCGCTACCTGGCGCTGTGGCGCGGGTGCGAGGAGCGGCTCGAGAAGTTGGACGAGGTGATGAAAGCGATGCGGCGCGAGCAGATCGCCGACCTCAAGGAGGTCCCCCGTACGGTGCAGGGGGTTGGCGAAGCGCTGTACCGCGCCCTGCGCCGTGCGGACATGATCGCCCACGAGGTCTCGAAGACCGAGCATGGCCTCTCTTCGCCCCCGCCGCTGTGGTCGAGCCCGTCGAGCGATGCGCAGGCCAAGGAGCTGTACCGCATCGCGGACAAGAACATCGCCGAGTACAGGTACCACTTCGCGGGCGTGATGGCCGGTGTGCAGCGCACCGAGGCGCAGAGTGCCGTGTTCATGACGACCCTCGACACGCTGCGCATGAAGATGATCGGTTACCGGCTCGTGGGACGGAGCCCCGAAGTGTCCAGTCTCGAGTTCCTCCAGGCGCTCAGCGAGGCGAAACTCCAGCTTCAGGCGATCGACCAGGCGCTGGACGAGTTGGATTTCTCGCAGTTCCCCACGACCATCGCCGTGGTGCCGCCACCGATTCCGAAGGACGCGCTTCGGTTCATCGAACGGTGCCAAGAGTCATCGGTGTCGGGGGACGCGCCGCAGTCCACCGAGCTTCCGCAGGAGCCTTGATGCGCGCCGTCCGCGTGGTGTGTCCGGCCAAGATCAACACGTTCCTCAGCGTGGGCCCGCCCGATGCGACCGGCTATCACCCCCTGCGCACGGTGCTGGAGTCCGTCTCGCTCTGCGACGATCTCGTGGTGGCCATCGCAGGCGAGTCCGACGCGTTTGTGTGCGGGGACCCCGGCGTGCCCGAAATCAACACGGTGACGCGCGCTCTCCGGCTCGCCAGGGAGTTCGCGGCGATGCCGCCGCTGCGTGTGGAGTTGACCAAGCGAATCCCGATCCAAAGTGGGATGGGCGGAGGGAGTTCGGATGCCGCGGGGCTTCTCCGGGCGCTCGACGTGCTGTTCCCATCCCGTCTCTCTGCGCACGATCGCCACGAGATCGCGCGTGCGGTAGGCGCGGACGTGCCGTACTTCCTGGTGGGCGGGCGTGCGCGCGCAGAAGGGTACGGCGAGCGGTTGGTGGCCCTGGACGACGGTCCGCGGAGGCACCTTGCGATCGGACGTCCGCCCAGCGGCGTGTCCACGCCCAAGGCATTTGGCCGACTCGACGCGTGCGGGCGGGAGTGGCGCGAATTCCCGGCGCTGGACGCCCCGGCCCACAACGACTTTCGGGCGGTGGCCCCGGAGCCGTGCGCCCGCATCGAGACGGTTCTTCGGCAGGCGGGGGCGGTCGATGCGTGTCTGTGCGGCTCCGGATCGGCGGTCTTTGGCGTGTTCGACGACGATCCGGGTGCGGCGGCAGGTGTGGCAGCGGTGCGCGCCGCCGGGTTCCAAGCGTGGTGCGCTCACACCCTCACACGGGCCGAGAGCCTGCAGTGGTGCTGGGACACGAAACTCTAGGCCTGTGGAACAAGAGGTTGGGAGCCGATAGATCCACTATGCTCGGAGAACGCTTAGAGGTCCGGGGCATTGACCCCAAACTCACCGAAAACTTCCTGCTGAGCCAGCCGGATGTGCTTGATGCATCCGTGTGGTTCACTCAGGGAAACCTGCTGGCCCACGTGACAGTGCTCGACGAGGTCGGGCTCAACGCACGGGCCTTGCAGAGCGCGTGTCTGGAAGAACTGGGGGTGCATCAGACCCCTCGCGAGATCCGGTTGATTGCGGCGCGTCCGCGCGCGGCCTAGGCCTTCTTGCCCTTCTTGGGTCTTACGGCTTCCGGCGCGACCTTTGCAGCGGGTTTCACCACGGGCTTGGCCTTTGCCTTTGCCGGGGCTTTCGCGACGGGTTTCACGGCGGGCTTGGCCTTGGCCTTTGCCGGGGCTTTCGCGACGGGTTTCACAGCGGGCTTGGCCTTTGCCTTTGCCGGGGCTTTCGCGACGGGTTTCACCGCGGGCTTGGCCTTGGCCTTTGCCGGGGCTTTCGCAGCGGGTTTCACGGCGGGCGTGGCCTTTGCCGGGGCTTTTGCAGCGGGTTTCGCTTCGGGCGCGGGCGCGGCCTCCACGACCGCCTCCTCCACGTGCTTCGCCTCGATCGCGGGCGGGGTTTCCACCACGGCTTCCGCCACGGGTGCCAGAGTAGCCTCCACTGCGGCCTCCGCTACGGGTTCCGCGTCCACTTCCACGACGGCTTCGACCACGGGCGTCGACACCGGTCTTGGCACGGGCTTCGTCGTAGCGTGTTCCACGGCTTCGGCGAACGTGACCGAGGTAATGCTCTTCACCGTTCGGTTCGGGCAGTCCTTGCACACGAATTCCACGGCGATCGAGGTCATCCAGCTGGGGACCTTTTCGATCCCCTTTCCACAACTGCAGTAAACCATCACTTGTCTCCGTCGAGGCTCTCGTTGTAGTGCCGCACGGTTTGCCAGTGGCTCAATAGTCCGTTGATCAGCATCAGGGCCGAGGCCGTGAAATAGAGGAGCGCCAGACCGCCCTCACGCTTCTGCCCAGGGTCGCGGATCGTCTGCTGTCCAGCGACCATGCCGTAGAGGCCCACAAGCAACAAAATGCCTGCGATCCAGAAGTAGGTGTTCTTGTACCATGCGGGCTTGGCCGC
This sequence comes from uncultured Fimbriimonadaceae bacterium, assembly GCA_964370995.1. Lineage (GTDB taxonomy): Bacteria > Armatimonadota > Fimbriimonadia > Fimbriimonadales > Fimbriimonadaceae > JAMLGR01. The sequence goes on from CAYJMZ010000069.1 coordinate 7,955, forward strand.
GGAGCGCTCGCTCACGAGAGTGGATTGTACTCGGTTCCGCGTGCTCCGCGGTGGTTTGTCGCTACACGCGGAGGTCTACGACCCGTCCCTTGCCTTCCATCATCCGGATCAACTCGGCAGATTGCTCCTGCTGGGCGTCAAGCGACTTGCGCAGCAACGCGATCTGGAGACGCGCGATTTTGGCGTCGGCAGGGGCTGCCGCCATCGCCTGCGTGTCGACCGGGGACACCGTGGGAAAGTCCATCCGATAGGGATATCGGCATTATTGGGTGCAAACTTGAGCGCGTAACGGACGTCTTCATAGGTGGCCGCATGAGAACCTATGAAATTTGTGCTGATCACGGATGACCGAGGCATGGCCACGACGGCGAAGAAGGGCTTTCAGCCCGACGACGAGACGCTCGTGTTCGCACGCTGGAAGAAGGCGCTCGACGCCTGCGAGGGCGCGGATCTGCTGTTTGTGGACCTGGTCGCAACCCTGGAGGAACCGCACAAGATCGCCGGCTACGAGGCGTTCGGTGCCGCCAAGATGGCTCACGCCGGCGCGAAGGACGTGCCCGTGGTGCTGATCGCGCCACCTGCGGACTACTTGCTCGACTTCATGGCGGGCTGGCCAGACTTCGTGTTCGCCCACCTCCGAAGGCCCGTCACCGAAAAGATCTTCCGCCGCGCATCCACCTGGGTGTGAGGGGGGGGGGATGGTTTGGAAGGGGAGATAGGACCTATAGGACGGATATGACGCATAGGACCTATTCTACAAACCACAAACTATCAAACCACAAACCATCTCCCCCGCCTCCCTGCACTTTTGCTGGGTTCGTGCCGATCATCGGGGTAGGCATGGCGAGCGAGCGAAAGAACACCAAGCCGGAGACGGCGGTCTGCATCAGCATGGCAAGCCGCATCACGGCGGTCGAGGTGCATACGTTGCGGTACTGGGAGCGCGAATTCGCGATGTTCCTGAGCCCCGAGCGCACCGAGGGCAGGCAACGGCGGTATCGGCCCGAGGACATCCAGACCGTCTTCATCATCAAGCGTCTGCTGCGTGACGAGATGTTCAGCATCGCAGGGGCGCGCCGCCACCTTCAGCGCGTCCTCGACGCTCAGGCGGCGTGATACAACGGGGAGGTTCGAAGTGTCCAATCCACGCAATCTGATCGAGCGCGCGCGTGCCCTGAGCGCACAGTATCGTGCCGACCAAGCCGAGCGGCTCGTGCTCCTGGCTCTTGAAGCCGCGCCGTCGGACCCCGACGCCAACGCAGAACTCGCGGCCGTGTATTGCCTCACGCAACGGGAAATCGAGGCGGTGGACATCTTGCCGAGGATGGAGGGTGCCGAGCGCTTCCGCGAGGTCGCGCAGTGCCTCGCCGACCACTTCTTCTGCCGCGAGCAGATGGCGCGCAAACTCGGCATCGACGACAAGAAAGCCGCAGGGATGCTCGACCGCGTGCGCACCGCCGCCGGCGTCGAGCCAGGGGATGTGGGCACCAAACTCTCCGCATGCCTGATCGTGCGAAACGAGTCCGCCCATCTTGCGCGCTGCCTCGAAAGCGTGAAGGGCATCGTGGACGAAATCGTGGTGGTCGATACGGGTTCGACCGACGATACCGTCGCGATTGCAGAGCGCTTCGGGGCCAAGATCGGGCACTTCGAGTGGATCGACGACTTCGCGGCGGCGCGCAACGCATCCCTCGCCCTTGCGACCGGTCAGTGGGCGCTTTGGATCGACGCGGACGAGGTGCTGGAGCCGCAGAGCTTCAACCCGATCCGAGAGGCCCTGATCCGGCCCCTGTTCGGGGGATATTTCGTGCAGATCGCCAACCTGCTCGATGAAGAGGGCGATGCGAACCAGTACATGCACATGCCGGTGCGCCTTTTCCAACTCCACGAGGGCGTGCGTTTTGAGGGCCGCGTACACGAACAGATCGTGTCCAACGCCGGGCGGCAGAACGCGTCGCTGGAGAAGGCGCGGATCACACACTACGGCTATCGGCCCTCCGATATGCGCGCAAAGAACAAGATCGAGCGCACCGTGGGGCTGATCGAGCGAGAACTCGAGGAGAACCCCGAGGACCCGTTCCAGTGGTTCAACCTCGCAAACGCGCAGATGGTGGCGCGCGACCACGCCAACGCGGCGGCTTCGGCCCGGGCGTGCGCGCACCGGATGCCGCCGGAAAGCAGCTACGGGGCTCAGGTCTATCAGATCCTCGCGGCCTCGCTCGTCGAGATCGGGCGTCCGGACGAAGCGTTGCAGGCGTGCCGGGAGGCCGAGCAGCACGGGTACGGGGGCATCCTGTCGGCGTTCGAGACCGCGCACTGTCTTCAGCGCCTGGGGCGAAACGAGGAGGCGCTGCGGGCCGCGGACGCATGCCTTGCCATGGAGTGGCCGAGCGATCTCACCGGCGATGCCGGCATCAAGACGCACAAGAGGCACCTGCTCAAGGGGCAGATCCTCGCCCAGATGGGAGCGCTCCCGGACGCCGTCGAGTTGCTGGACTTCGCGCTGTCCTACGATCCGAACAACGTGGTGGCGATCTACTCCAAGGCCGCGACCCTCGAAGCGATGGGCGACCTTCCCACCGCGCTCGAATTGTTCGAAAGAGGCTATGACGATCCGGTGATGGGCGGCGGGTGCCACAAGGGCGCGGGCCGCGTGCTCCAGAGCCTCGGGCGTGCCGATGAGGCGTGCGCGCACTTCGAGATCGCCTGGCGCGATCGCCCCGAGGACCAGAGCCGCTGGGCGCTGTGGGCTCAGTGCGCCGAAGGGGCGGGTCGACCGGATGCCGCAGCGCGGGCCTACGAGGCGCTGGCCGAGCGCCAGCCGCTGGACGCCGACCACTGGGTGAACTGGGGCCGCGCGAGCGAGGCGCAGGGCGACCTGGAACGCGCGCTGCAGTGCTTTGCCGAGGCGCTGAAACGCGACGCGTCGAACGCCAACGCGTACTTCAACTGCGGCGACCTGCTGTACCGGTCGGGACGCTTCGATCAAGCCGCGGAACTCTACGAGTCGGGCCTTCGACACGCGCCGACCAACGCCGACGGCTGGTTCGTGCTGGGCAACAGCCTGGCCCAACTCGGCATCCTGCCCGGGGCCGTCACCGCCTATCGCCAGACGCTCGCGCTCGCTCCCACGCACGCGTCTGCGGTCGCCAACCTCGAAGCGGTCGAGCAAGCGATCACGGAGTCGGCTGCGTAGCTTCGGCGCGCGCCTTGATGGCGTCTTGCAGGTTCTGCAGGTTCTTGGTCACGATGCCGTGGATGACCTTCTTGACCAGCGGGCCCAGCGTGGGCACGTTGTACACGTACTCGACGACGCTGTCGAAGCGGGTGCCCCCGTTCTCGTCCGAGAGCTGCCAGTACCCTTCCATCATGTCGTAGTCGCCCTTGATCTGGCGAAACGCGCAACGGTGGGCGTCGTCGTCCCAAACGTCTTCCTGTCGCCAGCGCACTTTGAGCATGAACTGGGGGATGATGCCGACCCAGTCGCTCACGATGCGCGGGCCGTCCTCCTCCACGATATCGAGGGACTTCACGTCCTTCATGAACTCGGGGAAAGACCGGTTGTCTCTGGCGATCGCGTACACTTGCGTCAAGGG
>CAYJMZ010000070.1:0-1710 GCA_964370995.1 uncultured Fimbriimonadaceae bacterium
TCACCACGGTCGCTGCGTTGGCGAGCGGCCCGTACACGATGTAGCTGTGGCCGGTGACCCACCCGATGTCGGCGGTGCACCAGAACACGTCGTCGTCTTTGAGGTCGAAGATGCAATGCATGGTGGCGTACGTGCCCGTCATGTACCCACCCGTCGTGTGGATGATCCCCTTTGGCTTGCCGGTCGAACCACTGGTGTACAGGATGTAGAGGAGATCCTCGGAGTCCATCGGCTCGCACGGACAGTCGACGCTCTGGTGCGCCACCAGGTCGTGCCACCAGACGTCGCGGCCCGGAACCCAGGTGCCGCGGTCGTACGCCGGCGTGGCCATGCCCTGCGTGAGGTGGCCTTTCTCGCCGGCGCGTGCCACCACGAGCACATAGCGCACCGAGGGGCAACCCATGACGAGGGCCTCGTCGATCGCCTTCTTCAGGGGCACGATCCCACCACGGCGCCACCCGCCGTCCGCCGTGATCACCACCGAGGCCTGCGCGTCGTTGATACGATCCACCAGCGACTCCGCGCTGAATCCGCCAAACACCACGGAGTGGGGGGCGCCGATGCGCGCGCACGCCAGCATCGCGATTGCGAGCTCCGGCACCATCGGCATGTAGATGCAAACGCGGTCGCCCTTCGCCACCCCAAGGGCCTTCAGGGCGTTCGCCGCTCGCGACACCTCGTCCTGGAGTTCGGCGTAGGTGATCCGCCGGACATCTCCGGGCTCACCCTCCCACACGATCGCCACGCGGTCGCCCAGACCTGCCTCCACCTGGCGGTCCACGCAGTTGTCGCACGCGTTGAGGCGCCCCCCGACGAACCACTTCGCGTGCGGCGACTTCCACTCGAGGGCCGTGTGCCAAGGCGACATCCAACGCAGCTTGTGTGCCCACTGCTCCCAGTAGCCCACGTAGTCGGCGTCCGCCTGTGCGTACACGGACGGGTCCGAGAGGTTTGCCTGTGCGACAAACTCGGCGGACGGAGGGAACGAACGATCTTCAGCGAGCAGACTCTCGATTGTTTCGGACACGGCAAGACCTCTCCAGAAAAGCGAAAAGTGCTACGATTCTAGCGTAATCAGCCGCTTTCAGCGAGCATTGGCCCTTTCCGCATGACCCTTCGCGTCGAATTTGATCAATTTGCGGCCGCCGTCGGGCGGGTGTTGGGCGATGCGTCCGCCTACGTGGCCCGAACCGCGCGCGGCGTGCTCGTGACCGCGGGGGTCCCCGGGAAGGACACCCTCCTGGTGACCGAAACGGTGCTCAACCTCGACGCCGCGACCGCCCGGCTACGCGAGGCCGGACTGGACGTGCAGCGCGGTCACTGGTCCCACGATGGCGCGGAGGACGCGTTGCCCTACGAAGCGTACGTCGTCGCGATCGCGTACATGAGCGGCGATGGCAAGCCCGGCCTGTGGGTGGACGCATCGGCGGACGAACCCAACGCCACCCAAGCCCTGCGAACGATGCACAGCGAAATGACCTCCAACGGCGAGGTCGCCGAGGTCCCGTTCGACGACTTCGTGCGCGCCGCAAACCCCAACGTCGTGGTGCTCAGCCCCGCCGAGATCCAACAGTTCGCCTGCCTGAAGCTCGAGCCGTAACTACGATTTGGAGTGCGCGAGCTTGCTCGTCGCCTTTCCCCCGGCGACTTGTCGCCGCGCCGCCCGCGCCAGACTCGCAGCGAGCTGCTCGAATACAAGGCGGCGAGCAA
>CAYJMZ010000070.1:1720-11327 GCA_964370995.1 uncultured Fimbriimonadaceae bacterium
CCCCCCCCCCCCCCCCCCCCCCCCCCCCCCAACCCCGGGGCCCCCCCCCCCCCCCCCCACTCCCAAATCGGACGGAGCCGAAGACCGCCAACTCCACGATGTGAACGGCCGGGTTTGCGGTGTTTCCCAGCATCGTCACCCGCACGTAGCGCGCGCGACGCACCGCGAAGGGGTGTTGGACGCCGCTGGCAGTCGCGACAAGGGTGTTGCCCGACGCGTCGGCTGCCAACCGCCACACGCGGCCATCCACGGACGTGTCGATCCGATACCGATACGAGCGGTTACCGTCCCAGTGGGTCGTGAGATGCACGCGGGCGACGTCCACGGCAGCCCCAAGGTCCACGCTCAGCCACTGGGGTGCCGGCGCGCCGCCCCAATGCTGGTCCACGTCGATGAGCCCGTCGACCGCGGTCCCGGGATCGCTTCCCGACTCCGAACCCGACACCGTCACGGGCTTGCCCGTCGACAACGAGGGCTCGAAGGGCACCTTCACAAAATCGCGCCGCCACTCCCTGCCCACCGCGGCCCCGGCATCGTCGAACAGGCGTGCGCGCACCGTCGCGGAACGGTCGAGGACAATCGCGCGGACCACCGGCTCGGAGTCCACCGTCGGCGCAGAGCCGTCGACCGTCGCGCGCACACGCCCCGGGCGCAGCGTCCGCATCGCAATCCGCACGGCATCGGCGAACTGCGTGCGCGGCTGGGCCGGGTGCTCGTGGCGCGTGGTGTCGATCAGCCCCAGCACCTCGGCCTGGAGCGGTTCGAACTCGTACTCGACCGTCTGCACATGGCCCACGCGGTTCCCAGCGGCATCGAACGCCTGAATGCGCAACCTCGTGGTGGCGTGGAAGGCCAGCGGGGCGTCCGCAAGCGCGGCGTCGGCACCCGGCACCGTGCCGTCGAGTGTGAACCGCGTCACCAGACCTGCGCGGGCGGGGCGCATCGTCACCGTCAGCACATCGCCAAACACGTGTTCACGGTTCCGAACCCCACCCACGTAGCCGGGATCCACCAGCCCCTGGGCCTCGACCATCACCGGGAGGGTCAGGCGCTGGAACACGCGGTCCGTGGCATCGAGTCGCCGCTGGAACTCGGCGTACGGAACGGTTCGCTGCGGGTTCCACGCCCGCTCGCACACCGCGGGCAGCCGGATGCGGGCGGCGGGAAGCGTCATCTCGTCGGCCATCTCCCACGCGTTGAACTGGGCACCCAACACCCGGTCGGTCGGCTCGATCTGGATTGGGTTGTACGACGGCATGCCGCGCACCCAGTTCTCCCAGCGGAAGATGTTCCACGCGTAGATCTCCTTGGGAGTCCACTGGATGCCGGGCGTCACGTAGGTGGGCTTCCACGACGCGTTGATAATCTGGTAGCCGTTGGCGAGCAGACTCTCCGGGCGTTGATACGCGGTCTCCCACGCCATCACGAGCACGTCCTTGGGGATGGACACCGCTCGGCTCCCCGTGCCCGCAAAACTCTCCCACATCAGGGTCTGCCTTCCCGCGCCCTTCACCGCGGCGTGCATCCAGGCGATGGCCGCCAGGTAGAGGTCGTGCACGCCGTCAAATCCCCGGGCCTTCACCGCCTCCCCGGTCGAAGGGCGCTCGGCGAGTTTGGCAAGCCACACCTCGTCGGCGCCGATGTGGAAGTACGGCGATGGCCCGAACACGTCGATGATTTCGCGGATGAGCTCCTTGACGGCGCCCACCGCCGCGGGGCTGGCGATGTCGATCACGCCGAGATCGGGCGCGCCGAACAGCTCGGGCATACGGCGGCGCATCTCGGTGGAGTGGCCCGGAAGGTCCAACTCGGGCACAAGCGTGACGCCCCGCGCCTGGGCGTACGCCACCAGCGCGCGCAGCTGCTCCTGCGTGTAGTTGCGCCCGGGCGTCGCCAAGGCCGGGTAGCGCTTGGACTCGAAGGTGAACGACGAGTCGTCGGTGAGGTGCATCTGCAGGTAGCGAACCTTGTACAGGCGCGCGAGTTCGATGGCCTGCTCGAGGGTGTCCAGCGTGTGGAACTGCCGCGCGACGTCGATCAGCATGCCGCGGTAGGGCGAGCGAGGCTCGTCGTCCACGACCATGCGCGGGGCCCGCGTGCCGTCGAGCGCCTGCAGCAGCGTGGCGGTCGCCAGGGTCACGGCGTGCGCATCGCCGCCCGAGGCGACCACCTGCTCCCCCACGTCGAGGCGGTGGTGCTCGCCCTTCAAACCCGCGTCCAAGCGAAGGGAGACGTCGCCCGCGACCGCCGGGCCCTGGGCGGGTTGCACGTCCACCCCGGTCAGCACCCCCAACTCACGGGCCAGCACCTTGGCGTGGGCGCCCAGGAGGGGATCCTCGTACACCACGTGCGCGCGCTCCCGAAGCACAAACTCCCCGCCGCGGGTTACTACTTGGCGCGGGATCGGCAGCAGCGCCGGAGGGGCAGCAACGAACAACGCGGCCATCAAGAGCAAACCTTGAAGCATAGGGCTAGTGTAGTGCTTCACGACACCGGTCTGGCCTCTGAACCCCTCACGCCCTTCCGCCGTCCGGGCTAAACTGGGGTGTTCGGAAGGCCCCCCAGAATGCCCGGTGTTTGGCCGGGGGAGTCAGATCACGCCATGTTGCCAAACGACGAAACCTTGACCCGGCAGATCGAAGACCAGCGGCCCCGCATTCCCGTGGGCATGCTGTCCAGGGGTGAGAAGGACCGCATGATCGAGCGCGGCTTCCTCGGCCTGTACCGGTGGTATGTGGACCGCTCGCAGACCACACGTAATTGGAATCCGGATCGCAGCATCGATTGGCGCAACCTTCGCAAGGACCACAACGAGGGGATCAACCGCATCCTCGAAGGCTTCTTTGCGGTGGAACAGTACGTGCCGGACTACGTGGAGAGCATGGTCCACCTGATCCGCAAGAGCCACGGCCGTTCCCACTTTCAGATTCGTTGGGGCAGCGAGGAGTCCAAGCACGCCGACCTGTGGCACAACGCGTGTCTGTTCTCGCAACACCGCTCCCCGGATTGGCTGCGCGACTACATGGGTGACCTGCGCGCCAACGCGTGGACCTTGCCTTGGGAGGGCGATCCCATGCGCATGATCTTCTACACGGTGTTCCAAGAGCGTGCCACCCAGATCAACTACCTCAACTTCGGCGTGATCGCCCGCGGCCACAGCAAGGTTGAACTCTACAAGGATTCGGCGGACCCCGTGCTCGTGCGCGCCGCCCAGCTGATCGCGATCGACGAGGCCGCGCACTACAACTTCTTCCTCGAAGGTGCCCGCCTGTTCCTGTACTACTACCCCGCGCAGGCCCTCGAGGCGATCCACGACGTCATCAAGCACTTCACCATGCCCGCCGGCAAGATCATCCCGAACTACGAACAGTTCAGCGAGATGGTGTACAAGGCTGCAATTTATGGGCCCCGCGAGCACGCCCGGGACGTGGTGCAGACCGCCCTGGACAACCTGGGCGTCGCCAGCCGAAAGGCGCTCGAGGCCGGCCTGCGGAAGACGCGCCTCGTGCCCGACGGCGACGGCAACCTGCGCGAGACCGCGATCTTCGAGGGCCTGAACTTCGAGCACATCTCCGACGCCGTGAAGCGCCTTTTCGGCAAGGCCGCGAAGTACGAGGCCGAGATCGGGTTCGACGCCATCGACCCCATCCGCTGGCAACCCGCGTATTCGTAGAGTTCTGTAGAAGGGGCTTGCACCCTATGTTCTCGCGCCACGGACGTATCCGATCCCGTGCCACCCTCATCTTGGGGGTGCGTTAGGTGAGAACTCTCGGCGAAAGCACCCCCGACACGAGGGTGGCACGGGTGCGTCGTCCTTCCTCAGCACCCTGCTAGCCGCCATAGTATGCCCCTCGTAGCCGCGATCGTCCCGATTGTCGGGCCACCCGGAACACAGCTAGAAGCGTATGCTACGGGCGGACACGTGCTTGCCCACGACCTCCACCAGGAGCACTTTGCGTTCGCCGCGCTTGTCAAACACGAGATCGCCAAGGGAGTAGGCCACGACCCCTTCGAGGGGCTGGATCATGTGGGGGCCGCTGCCGACCACTACCGACGCCCCCGCTTCGAGAGCGATCCTTGCGAACTCCCTCTGCCGCGGAGTTGCCTTCGAGTACCCTTCGACCCCCCAGTGCACCGCCACCACCACGTGATCGACGCGCCGTGCGAGGGCCTTTACTGCGCTCTTCAGGGCAGTGGGATCGAGAACACACACGCCGGGGGCGGCGTCTCGGGGGAAGTCGGTGAACGCCAGAAACCCAAACCGCACGCCGCGCACCGCGCGCACGACGGGCCGCCCGGCGAGTCCCACCGCGAAGATCCCTGCACCCTTCAGTGCGGCGAGCGTGTCCCTCAACCCCGCAGGCCCGCAATCGCCGGTGTGGTTGTTCGCGACCGACACGCCGTCGATGCCCGCGCCGGTCAGCCACGCCACCCGTTCCGGCCGCGCCCTCAGGTTCACGACCTTGCGACCCGCGAACGGGCGGTCCGTCAACGGGCACTCGAGGTTCACGAACGCCAGATCCGCCTTGCGCAACACCTTTGACGCCCCACCAAACGGTGACACACCGGCCTTCTCGATTCCCCGCCCCAACATCACATCCCCGCCGAATGCCAGCGTGATGGGGGCGAGCGCCGCGAAGGCCAGCCACGCGATCATTGATCGTCTGGCCGCGCGGGTTTCTTGACGAAGAACGAGCGGATCCAAGCGGGGCGTGGAGGCGCCTTGTCGTCGCGCAGCAAGCCCTTCCACCGCTCGTCGGTCAACCGATCCGACATGGGCACCAGGAACTCGTAGTAGCTGAACACGGGGCCCCGGGCCAGGTAGAACTTGCCGTCGATGGGCACCACGGCCACGAGGTCGTCGGCGTGGCCGCACGCGACGGTGAACGCCATGGGGACCGCCGAGTGCACGTCGGCGACGAGGGCCATGTCGCGGTCGTCTTGGGTGAGTGTGTTGAACTGCTGACCCCGCATCATCAGGTCGACCGCGATGTTCTCGTACTCGCCGTCGATGTGGCGGATGCGCAGGTGGTCCGCCTTGGTCAGGGGTGTCCCGGAAACCTCCTTCTTCGAGGCTGATCTTAGGAAGGCGAGGAGAGACCCGAAGTCGCCCAGGTTCTGGGTGGTGCCACCGTCGAGGAGTTTGCGCGCCGCGAGTCCTGTCTTGAGCTTCGTTACAAGGGTGCCAAGGCGCTCGTACAGCGCGACGTTGGGCTCCACGAACCCCTTCACCTCGGGCGGAACCTCGTCGCCATCTCCCATCTCCACCGCGGTTTGCTCCCCGTAGAGGATCGTGTCGTGCCGCAGCTGCGCCCACGACGCGAGCGCGCCCTGCAGCGACTGATCTCCCCACGCGGCGGTCTCCATGAACGCGGGTACGGGGTGCGCGAGGCGCTGGACCTTGGCGCGCAGCACGTCGAGCCAGCCAAGGTAGAGGTTTCGCGTCCACTCCGCCGCCGGCAACGTAGCCAGCTTTGTGCGCGATTCGGTTCGGCGTGCCGCGTACTCCGACCAGCCTCGCGGGTTGTACGTGTGCGGGTCGGCGTCGATGAGGCGCTTTGCGGCAGGGGACCCCAGCGCGTCGAACACGTCCAACCCGCTCGGCAGCGGACGTTCAAGGCCCGTGACGCGGCTGATCACCCACCCGTCGAGCAGCCCTCGCTGGCCCATGAACCGCATCTGCAGGCCCTGGGCGACCCCGGTTTGAAGCAGGATGGAGGGCTTGTAGATTGCCGGGTCCTTCTTTGCGAGCGCCGCGACAACCTGGGCGGGATTTTGGCTTTCCGACGCCCCGCCGCTGGCGCGCCGCACGCCGTCCACGTCGAGGGGTGTGAGGCTGTTTACCGTGCCGGCGTAGAGGGTCGTGGGCTCGTACAGGGCGGTCCACGCGTCGGCGCTCTTCGAGGCGGCCAGAGCGTCTGCCACCAGGAGCGCCATGCGCACGGGCTGGGTCCGAACGTTGCCGGAGGAATCGCGCAACTCGAAGGGAGCGAGCCCGTACCAGAGCATCGCCTTGAAGTAGCGGCCCAACGCGGGGCTCTTCGTGTAGTCTCCGCGAACCACCAACTTCCCGAACACCATCATGTTGGGCACCACGGCACTGGGCGCGAAACCCGCGTGACTGGCGACGCTCTGGAGCTCGGTGCGCACGTCCGTCTTCACATCCGCCGGCAGGGGCGTGGACTGGCCCAGCAGGCGATCCGCCACGCCGAAGTACGCCACCACGCGGCGTGCGGCTTCGGCGCCATCGGCGGTCTTCTGCGCCCTTCGCAACTGCGTGGCGGCGCGAAGCATCTTGGCGGTCAGCACCTTCAGCCGCGGGCTCAGGTATGTCTGCTCGGCGTTGCGCAACGTGGAGTCGAAGGCGAGGTGGAACAGGTGGAGCACGGTGTCCGTGGTCACGAGGCTCGGGATGTTCTGGTAGTCGTTTTCACCGTACACGTACTGCGGCTCCGGCATGCCCGCGGTCGCCACGAAGAACCCCTGTTTGGCCAGCATCTGCCGGTGCTCTGGCGCCAGCGGCACGGCCTTGAGAAACGTCTTGAGGTTGGCGACGCCGGCGAGGTCGGGCCCCAGGCTCGGGTTCGGGAAGGGAGTCTGCGCAACGAGGGCGCACGCGACGAGAGAGCACAACGCCATGCTCACAGTGTTGCGCGAAACGGCCTGCCGTTGACCACCATTTCGGCCGCGTCGCCGTCAATTTCGCGCAATTCTGCACTCTTCCAGTTGCCGGTCTGGCGCTCGAGCCGGAACCCGAAGTGGTACCAGCGCCAGATGAACAGCCCGAAGCGGCCGTCCAGGTACGTCTGGAGCGCCACGAGCCGGGGTCCGCGCGCGAGGGAGGCGTACGCGAAATCCACCAACGGCCTGCCGAGGGAGGACCCCCGCCACTTGGGCACCACCTCGCCGCCCCGGATCTCGTAGAAGAACACCGTGCGGTGCGCGTGCGGATAGAGGTGGGTGCTCTTAAGCAGGCCGACCGCGAAATCCGGCATCCCGTTGCCGTCGATGTCCCCGCCGGCCAGTTTCCACGGGTTGTACTCCCGGGGCACGCCCTGCCACAGGGTCCGCCCCCCGGCGATCACGCGCACCGAGGGGTCCTCGGCGGTCGTCAGGGACACGTGGTGGCGGCCCAGCAGCACGGATTGGGCCACGAGGAGCGCCAGCACCATCACGCGCCCGTGCCCGCGAGGGCCGCCTCGAGGTGCCGCTTCCACCGGGCGTAGGCCTCCTGGTACGGGGCTTGGAGTGCGGGGTCGGGGCGCGTGGTGACCAGCGTCGGGAGGGAGCCACACACGTCGCTGAGCGAGCGTGCGAGTCCGCTTCCCACGGCAGCGGCGCGTGCGGCCCCAAGTGCGCCGTCGGTGTCCACGAGTTCCAAATCGGCGTCGAGCACCGTGGCGAACAGCGTGCGGAACAGGCTGCTCTTGAACAGGCCCGCGTCGCCCGCGCGCACGAGACGGAGGTCCACATCGAGGTCACGCAGCACGTCGGCGCCGTACCGAAGCGCGAACACGATGCCCTCGACGGCCGCCCGCGCGATCTCGGCTCGCCCGTGTCGGTTGCGGTCGATGCCCGCAAACGCCGCTCCCACAGGTCGCAGGCCCAGGGTGCGTTCGGCCCCGTTGCCGTAGGGCAGCGCGGCGACCCCTCCGCTGCCGGGTTCGGCCCTCTCTGCCAGGGCGTTCAGTTCGTGGAAATCGACGAGGCCCAACGCGGCGCGCACCCAACTGTACAGCGCGCCGGTGCCGTTGACGCACAACAGCACGCCGAGCGGGGTGCTCCCGGCGTCGCCCACGTGCAGGAACGTGTTGACGCGTCCTTGCGGGTCGCGCGCGGGATCGGCGGCGACCCCGAACAGCACGCCCGAGGTGCCCGCCGAGGCCGCGACCTCGCCCGCCCCGAGCACGCCGAGGGCGAGGGCGTTGTTCGGCTGGTCCCCCGCGCGGTAGGCGATCGGGGTGCCCGGCGGCACGCCCAGTTCGGCGGCGGCGCCGGCGCTCACGCGGCCTTGCTCCCCGAGGTTGGGCACGAGGGGCGGCAGGAGTTCGGGCCGGCCGCACGCCGCATCCCACGCCGCGGCGCTCGGGGCGCCCGCGCCATAGTCCCACGCGATCATCTCGCTGAGGCCACCGGGGGTTGTGGACGCCTCACCGGTAAGGCGGAGTGCGATGAAGTCGCCGGGCAGCATCGCGGCGGTCGCGCGCCTCAAGGCGTCGGGCTCATGCTCGCGCACCCAGCGCATTTTGGCGAGGGTGAAGTTGCCCGGGTGGTTCCGCAGCGCCTGGACCACGTCGGGTCCCACTGCCGCGGCGATGGCGTCGCCCCACCCCCCCGCGCGGCCGTCGGCCCAGATGATCGCGTCCCTTGTGGGCTGGCCCTCGGCGCCCACCAGCACGAGCCCGTGCATCTGGTAGGCGATGCCGATCGCCTCGACGCGCGCCCGCTGTGCCTCGGGGAGTTGCCGCACCGCGTCGAGCGTGGCGCGCCACCAGTCGTCGGGCCGCTGCTCGCACCAGCCCGGCTGCGCGGCGAATCGCGCCAGTTCGGCACCCTGGGGCGACGTCGCCGCGGCCAGCACCTTGCTCGTCTCGACGTCGTACAGCGCGGCCTTGACCGCCGAGGTGCCCACGTCGATGCCGAGCGTTACGGACATGGCGCATTATGGCAATGCCCGCCGGTGTTGCGGCTGTTACGCACCGGCGGCCTAGATGTCCGTCAGCATGTAATTTTCGGGTAGGGGACCGACACCGCATGGAGCCAGGAACCCGAATTCTAGTGGAAATAGACGGACGCACTTAAAGCCGCCCGCGTCCGGTTTTAGAGTGCGCTGACGCAGTCCGCGCTTTCCCACGCCGCGGAGCGGCTCCGCCGCCCTGCAAAGCGCGGACCGGGAGTCCGCGCACTCTAAGAAACCGAATGCATTTAATCTTCGGGTAGGGGACCGCCACCGCATCGAGCCAGGAACCCGAATATCAAATGCTGACGCACCACTAGCTTCAGTTGTCGGGAGTGGTCTCGCCGAGCGCATGCCGGGCGGAGTAGATCTGCCCGGTGTGATATGCGACGTGGTATGCCGCGATTCGCAGCCGGTCGCGCACAGTGCAGATGCGGTCCCAGCCATCGGTGAACAAATGGTCGGCGGGCAGTTTGAGATCCCTTGCCATGGCGTAGCACCGCTCGTGCTGGCGCAGATACTCGGCCATCACGTCTGGGCTCGACATGCGCACAAGCTCTGGCGATACCGGCCCCTCCAGCATCGTAGGCGGCCAACCGAACTGCGCCTCGCGGAACAGGCAATCGGCCCAAGCATCCGGCTGCTGCCCGAGGAGGTATCGGTACACAATCGACGCCTCGGACCGGGCGACGTGCGCCACGTTCTCGCTCACCGAAAGCAGGCAAGGCGAGGGGCGGCGGTGGAGGTTCTCTTCGCTCAGGCCCCTGAATGCGAGGTCCGTCTCGAAGTACATCCAATGCCAAGCATCGATCAGCGTTTCGACCTCGGGATCCATGCAGGGGTTTTACCTACCCGCCGAGCCCGAACACAGGCTGGGAGCCTGTGCTACGTCGCCGCGATCGTCCCGATTGTCGGTCCGTCCCTCTACGT
>CAYJMZ010000071.1:0-10970 GCA_964370995.1 uncultured Fimbriimonadaceae bacterium
CCCCTCTCCCCGATCGCCGGAGCTCCGGGGCGAGGGGGACACTTGCGGCACCGTCGGCCACCCCAGGCGCATAGATCTCGCCTATTCTAAGGCCAATGCCCCGCCCGCCATGCCTCCGCATCCCCGATGTGGAGGCTTCCGGTAATGGCGTGAAACAACTCACCGCTCGTTGACGAGGCGGACCAGCGGGGGGGCGTCCTCGTCGATCTCGGAGAAGCGGCCGATGGCGGGGTTCACGAACACGTTATCGTTCACGTCGTCGTTGGCGGTGGACACCTCGCCGATGATGCACTCCTCGGTCAGAGGCACGAACTGGTGGTACACGCCGGGCACGAGGGTCACCCGCTCGCCGGGGGTGAGGTCGATGAACCCACCGGATGCGACGGTGCGGCACTCGCCATTCACCTGGACGGACAGCTCGCAGGTGTTCTCACCGGGCGCGCCGAGCCAAACCTGGATGCGCAGCGTTCCCCAACGCGCAATGATGTCCTCCTTCTTGAGTCGGTGAGTGTGGGCGGGGGTGGTCATGCCGCGCTGCGCGTACATGAGCTTCTCGCAGTATTCCGGCTCCTCGGCCAGGTTCACCAGCACAAGGCCGAATCGCCGCCAATCCCCGAGGCCGAGGTCGGTGACGTCCCAACGCGGCTGAGGCGGAAGCGCCCAACCATGGGCCTCGAAGCAGGTTTTCGCCGCCAGGACCAACGCGTTAATGTCGCTTCGTTTCATCGTGAGCTCCCCCCCGCAGGGCCCGCGGAGACCGGTCTGTCGCATTGGGTCCCGAGAACCCCGTGCCACCCCCGTGTCGGGGGTGCCTCCAGCTTCGTAAACACCGCCCGGAAGGCGATGCGGTCCAGGCGAGAATACCGCGATACACAGCACACCCCAAGATCGGGTAGGTTCTGCCCAAGGCAAGGCAACAGGCCGAGGTTTCGCCCATGGGATTCAAAATACGCATCTTGATTGCCGTTCTAACCACCACCCTAATGTCGTGCGCCGTGCACGCCCAAAAGCCGTATCCGGAACGGATTCAGTGGTGGGCGGATGCCCGATTCGGCATGTTCATCCACTGGGGACCGGTAAGTCTGAAGGCCGCCGAGATCAGCTGGGCGCGGGCCAATTCGAACCCAAAGACGCCGAACAGGGGCCCCATTTCGGTCGAGGAGTACGACAACCTCTACAAGCGCTTCAACCCGGTCAAATTCGACGCCAAGGAGTGGGTCCGCATCGCAAAGGCCGCGGGGATGAAGTACATAGTACTGACCGCCAAGCACTGCGACGGCTTCTTACTGTGGGACTCGAAGGTGTCGGACTACAACATCATGCACACGCCCTTCAAGCGCGACGTGTGCGGCGAGCTCGCCAAGGCGGCGCACGACGCCGGCATGCGGATCGGCTGGTACTTCTCGCCCATGGATTGGAAGGACCCCGACTGCCGGAACGCAGGCAACGACGCGTTCGTCAAGAGGATGCAGGCGGAGATCCGCGAGCTGCTGACGAACTACGGCAAGATCGACCTCCTGTGGTTCGATTGCGACGGGGGAACGGTTCCTTGGGATCAAGCGACCACGTACGCGATGGTCAAGAAGCTTCAACCCGGCATCGTGATCAGCAACCGGCTGGACCTTGGCCCCAATACAAACGCGGGCTCACCGTCGAGCATCGGTCCGAACGCCGACTACTTCACGCCCGAGCAGTGGATCGGCGGCTACGAAGACCAGCATCCCTGGGAGTCGTGCATGACGACCTCAAGGAAAGGGCAATGGTCGTGGGGCGGCACCGACGACGGCGTCAAGCCCCTGGGTTCCCTCCTTGAGATGCTGATCGGTTGTGCGGGAGGCGACGGCAACGTGCTGCTGAACGTCGGGCCGATGCCGAACGGGCAGATCGCGCCGGAGCAGGCGGGACGGCTGAAAGAGGTCGGCGCATGGTGGGCCAAGTACGGAGAGAGCATCCAAGGCACACGGGGCGGTCCCTTCAAACCCGGCGAGTACGGGACATCGACGCGGAAGGGAAACACGGTCTACCTGCACATTCGCAACTGGGATGGGGAGTCCCTGAGCCTTCCGTCGTTGCCGGCAAAGGTCGTTGGAAGCCGCGTGTTGACGGGTGGCAAGGTCACGGTTCTGGCGACCTCTGGCGGCCTGCATGTCATGGTTCCCGGGAAGGACCACAAAGAGTGGGACACGATCGTCGCCTTGGATCTGGATCGTCCCGCGTTGGGGATACCAGCCGTCGACGTACCTGCCGCGCCATCGCTCGCGACGGGGGCAAAAGCTACGGCGTCCAACGTGTACCAGGGCTTAGCCGAGTACGGCCCCGACAGGGCGGCAGACGGCAAAGGGGACACGCGCTGGGCGACCGACAACGGGACCCACCAAGCCTGGCTCGAGTTGGACTTGGGCAACCCCAAGACCTTCGACCGAGCGGTGATCGTGCAGGCCTACCCCGAGTTGAAGCGGGTCCGCAAGTTCGCGATCGAGTACTGGGCAGCCGGACAGTGGAAGACGTGCTACCGGGGCACGAACCTCGCAGCCAGGCTCAATGCCACGTTCCCGAAAGTCACCGCCCAACGCGTCCGCCTGAACATCCTCGAAGCAACAGAGGGTCCAACCATCTGGGAGTTCCGGATCTTCGCCCCGAGATGACAAAGTGGCTTCGGTGTCTCGCCGATTCCGGGAACCAGGCCGAGGGGCGGAATCCGGCAAGGTGGCTTCGGCGTCTCGCCGATTCCGGGAACCAGGCCGCCGGACGGAATCCGCGAGACGCGGAAGCCACCTTGGGAGGCCGCCTCAACGCTTGTCCCAACCCGCGGCGATGCGCGCCTCCGTCTCCGGCCACGGCCTCACCCCGCTCGCCGCGTCTGACGCCTCGACGCAGCACGCACCCACGGCGCAGCCCGCTTCGAGGCACCGCTTGAGGCTGAAACCGCGCACGAAGCCCATCAGGAAGCCGGCGATCGTCGAGTCGCCCGCCCCCGTGGTGCCCACGGCTTCGACGCGAAAGCAGGGGTGCGCCAGTGACTGACCCGCCCACGACGCGGGGCCAGCGATGCCAGGAATGAATGCCATGCGCTCCGCGGAGGCGGTTCCGGCGAGGAGGCCGCGTTCACCCCGCTTCACGACCACCACACCGGCGCCCATGTCGAGGCACTCGCGAATCCTCTCGCCGGGACCGAGCATGGCCGCCAATTCGGGTTCGCTGGGAAAGAACAGGTCCACGTAGGGCAACACGCGTTGCAAGATGCGCTTCCAGGGCGCACGGCCGGAGGGGGACGACGGATCGGGCAGGCTCAGGTCGAGCGAAACGGCAACCCCGGCGTTGCGCGCGTTCACGAGTAGCGTTTCCAACTCCGCACCCTCGTCGGCGTACATCCTGGCCATGAGCGGGGGGTAGCCAAGGTGCAAAACCTTCGCCCCTTGCAACGCGCTTGGGGGCACGTCGCAGGCGGAAAACGTGTCGTTCTCGCCAGGCATGTGCAGGAACGTGCGGTCGCGGCCAGGCGGGTTGATCACGATCGAGTACGAGCTCGCGCCGCCCTCGGAGATCACGAGCCCGCGGGTGAGAGAGGGAGACTCGGCGGCCAACAGCTCCGACACCACCCTGCCGAACGGATCGTCGCCCAACTTCCCGATGAGGTCCACCGACACCCCCAGCCGGTGGAGCGCACGCCCCACGTTCGGCACACACCCGCCGGTGGACAGGTGCGCGGCGCCGACCTCAATGAGCGTGCCCGGCAGCAGCTCCGCGTCGCTGAGAAAGCGCGGGATCACGTCGAGGCAAATATGGCCGGCAACGACGACTTCTGCCATCACACCACCGCTACGGTCGCGCCCGTGCGCTGCGATTCGAGGGCAGCAGTGAACAGGCGGTGGCTGGCGAGGGCCTCTTCAGGCGTGGCGCAGGCGAAGCGGGGTCGATTCCCCGCCAGTTCGTCCAGGAACGCCGCCCACATTTGGAGGATCGCATCGGGGAAGCCGAACTCAAAAATCCCGCCCGTGATGGCCTTGTACGCGCCCTCGTAGCCAAGGTCCTCCGCATGCCACGCCTGCACGCCGCCAGGCGCGTAGGGCATGGTGCGCAGGGTTTTCGGGTGGTGCGTGGAGAACTCGGCGCTGTTTAGCGTGCCGAGGATGCGGAGGAACCACGTGTCTGTATCGCCCGGGGAAATGCGCTTCGTCTCCAGGATCATGGACACGCCCTGGTCGCTCTCGCAGGCGAGGATCGCGTTGTCCCAGGTCTCGCAAAGGGCGCTCCCCCCTTTTCCGTCGGGCCGGCTGTCGACGATGTTGCTCAGCAGCGCCCGCACGTTCATTGGCCGGAATCCCAGTCGCAGCGGGAGGTGCAGCACGTGCAGCCCGAGATCGCCCATGCAGCCGTACTCCCCGTTCGTCGCGATGCGGCGCTTCCAGTTGATGGGCTTGTTCGGGTCGAGGTCGCTGGAGTGGCGGAACCCCGCGTGAAGCTCGATGACGCGCCCAAATGCGCCCGCTTCGGCCATCTTGACGATCCGCTGGGCCGCGGGAAAGAACGGGAACTCGCTCGAACAGCGCACGAGCAGCTCGGGCCTGGCTTGAACGGCCGCGTAGATGTTCTCGGCGGCGGCCAGGTCGATGCCGAAGGGCTTTTCGGCAAGCAGGTGCTTCCCCGCGGCGAGGATCGCGGTGTACAGCTCCTCGTGCAGGTTGTGCGGCACGGCGCAGTACACCGCCTCGACCTCGGGGTTGGCGAGCAGCTCGCGGTAGTCGGTGGTCGCCTGCGCGATGTCGAGGTGCGTGGCGAACCACTCGGTGGCGGCGGGGTTGGTATCGCACACCGCGACGATTTTCGGTCGAGCCCCGACCCCGGCGATGTGGCACCACCGCGCGGCCGCGCTGGCGAACTCCTTGCCCATGAGTCCGCAGCCGATCACCCCGAACTTGATCGTCCTCATGGTGCGAGCAGCGCGAGCCTTCGTGGCCGCGATCGTCCCGATTGTCGGTCCCCGAACTTGATGGTCCTCATGGCGCCAGCAGTGCGAGCGCGGCTTCGGCGGTCGCGCCGTCGTGAACGATGGCCATGAGCGCCTGTGTCATGCCCGCGGGGGTTTCGTGCTGGATCACGTTCCGCCCGTAAACGATGCCCTTCGCCCCTTGCCGCATCAGGTCGAAGGTGCGCTGCAGGATCACGGCGTCTGGCGCGCGCCCCCCTCCCCGCACGAGCACGGGCACGTCGCCCGCGATCTGCACCACGCGGTGGTACTCGGCCACGTCGTCGGTGGGGTCCGCTTTGATGATGTCGGCCCCCAGCTCTACGGCCTGACGGACCAGCGGCAGGATCTTGTCCACATCGCCATCGACCATGTACCCACCCGCCTTGATGTTGTCCTGCATGACGAGGGGTTCCACCATCAGCGGCATCCCCCATCGCTCGCACACAGGTTTGAGGCGACACACGTTAGCCACGCACTGCTCGTGGAGTTCGGGCTGATCGGGGAGGCGCAGCAGGTTGACCACCACGCACGCGGCGTCCAGGCGCAAGCCCTGTTCGACGGCGTCCTCGATGAGCTGACTGAACAGCCGCCGCGGAAGGGCGCTGCCGTACACGTTGGCCACGTCGGTCCGAAGCACCAACGCGGGCTTGCCGGGCCCGGGAGTCGACTGCAGCGCCGGCGCCGTGCCAAGCGTCAGCTGAATCGCATCCGGCCCCGCCTCCACAACCGTGGCGATGGCCTTGCGGATGTCCTCGATGCCGCCCAAAAACGAGCGTTCGTTAAAGAACCCATGGTCGATGGCCACGTCGAAGCACTTGCCATCGGCAGCGAACAGTCGGTTCAGGCGAGCAGTCGTGGACATGCCTTCCGGAAGTTACCCGCTCGGCTGTAGCCACAACCGTCTCGGTTGTGGTTCCGGAACGGCGCACCGAGATTGTGTCAGTCAGCGGTATGCAGCCTGATGCTGAGTTATTGCTCGCCTTTGGGTCCCGCCGCACCTATGCGACACCCTTGCGGATGGAGTGCCGCCGATCTTGGGATACCGTCCTAGATGTCCGTCAACATTCAATCTTCGGTTAGTGGCCTCTCCGGCGAAGCACGCATAGGATGGCCATACCGACAGGGTATGGGCTTGCGACGCCCCCATTTTAGAGTGCGCGGACCCCGGTCCGCGCTTTCCCACGCCGCGGAGCGGCTCCGCCGCACCCGAAAGCGCGAACGGGGCGTTCGCGCACTCTAAGAAGGGGCGCTCTCCGGCGCACACGCAGCCCCGCCGAGGCCTCTAACCGAAGATTGAATGTTGACGCACCACTAAGACCCCACCGGAGTCCACCTACCCCTTAGGGTTCGATCGTTAGAAAGACGCCTTGCGGAAGATCGACGAGGGCTTGCATGACCTGAGCCGCCAACGGAGCTATCTCATCCAAGGTCACGAATCGCGGAGCGAGGGTGATGACCGATAGCTTTCGACCGGCCAAGCTCTGTTGATGTTGCAACCCTTTGTCCACGGTAATGAGGGCGTCGAAGCTTTGGCCTTCGGCGGCCTCGATCAACTTGCCGTTAGAAAGGCCGCCCCATCCGAAATCTAAGGCGTGCCTTACGTCGTGCCCGAAGATGAGCGGCTTAAAACCCACGTCGACGCAGTTGTCCAGCAAGACCCGCATCGACTAAGACACCGACTGAAGTCCAAAAGCCTTGCGCGCCTGGTTCTGTTCCCATTTGACCACCGCTTCCGCCTGTCCACGGGTCACGTTGGGAAACCCGCCGAGGAACTCGGCCACGGTTCGCCCGTTATGCAACATATCGAGCAGCGACTGGACCATCACCCGCGTACCGGCGAACCTCACGGCTCCGCTCAACGTGTCGGGCGTGCTCTCCAGAATGCCTTCAAGGTCCTTTGGGATCGTCATGGATTGCTCACTTCATGATACGCCGAAACTGGGCGGCCACGACCAAGGCTGGCTGGTTCCTGGACTCAGGTTCGCCTCGCTCAGTGCTCTGAGTTATGCGCCTTGCCCATCGTTCGGCGGGGTTGGATAGACTGCGGTGGGAGTGCGGGCCGATGGCCGAGCACCGCACAGGAGGCAACGGAGCATGATCAAGGTCGCCATCATCATCGGCAGCACACGTCCGGGACGCAACGGCGAGGGTGTGGCCCGCTGGGTGCACGAAATCGCGCAAAAGCGCAGCGATGCCGAGTTCGAGCTGGTGGACATCAAAGATTTCAGCCTGCCTTTGCTTGACGAGCCGGTGCCGCCATCCATGGGGCAGTATTCGCAGCCGCACACGAAGGCCTGGGCGGCGAAGATCGACTCCTTCGACGCTTTTGTGTTCGTGACGCCGGAATACAATCACGGCACCTCGGGCGCCCTCAAGAACGCGCTCGATTTCGTGTACCGCGAGTGGAACAACAAGGCCGCTGGCTTTGTGAGCTACGGCAGCGCGGGCGGGGCGCGGGCGGTAGAGCAGCTGCGCTTGGTGGCCAGCGAGCTGCAAATCGCCCATGTGCGCAACCAAGTGATGCTCTCGCTCACCACCGACTTCGAGAACTTCAGCGTTTTCAAGCCGCATCCCCGCCACGAGAAATCCGTCAATGAAATGCTTGATCAACTCCTCGCCTGGGGTGGCGCGCTCAAAACGCTACGCGACACAAACGCGTGACGCGCGAGGTTCACCCTCGTCGCAAGGGGCGACCTGCACGCCGACACATCATGTGCAAGGTGTTGGACGGACCCGGCGGGGCAGGGATCGGAGGTCGCTGATACCACGCGTTGTCCGAATCCAAGAATCTGAATTGGCCAAGATGACAAGGGGGGACACGGAGTGAAACGCAAGCATAAGATCTGTTTGGTCATCTTTGGTGGCCTCATCGTTGCAGCTGTGTTCGTTGTTGCTCTTGGAACGCGGCCGAGGCACTATCGTTTTGTGGAGGAGTTTCACGGCGTGCCGGACAAGAAGCTCGATAGCGAAATCCGGCATGAAATGCTGTGGCATGGGGAAACGCCGGGTGAGATGCAGGTCTTCTCCTTCGAAGGAAGCGCCGACAAGGTGTTGGCGGCCATGCACAAGGAGCTCGCCAGCGACGGATGGAAGCTCGCAGGCGGGGATATCGGGATCGTCACATTCGAGAAGGGCCCCCGGAGTGCGACCTTTTTGAACATTGGCGAGATGGACCTGTCGCAGCCCAAGAAGTGCTCCGTCGTTCTGGCTACGAGGCCGACGTGGCTGGCAGAGAAGTGGGCCGGCTTCCGCGCCCTTTGGGGGTTCTGAGGCCTAGCAAGCAGGTCGCGTCCCACTCAGCGATCTCAGCGCACTCTGCGTGAAACTCGGAGCCGCCGAGAAGGCTCTGTAACGCGCCCCGTACCCTTCCGCGGTATATTGCCTGTCACGACCGTCCTTCGCGGAGGGATCGATGGCCTTCACCTTTCTTGAACTCAGCCGTTGCGAGAGGTTCCTGGCGAACTTCATGGAACGGCGGCGTCCCCCTCCGGAGATCCGACCCAAGCTCGACCTCGGGTACAGAATCACGGGTCACAGCGTGGTGCTCTTCACAATCCGACCGGACTGGCTCGACCCGACGACCACCATGGAGTTCCCCTTCGCGAAGGCCAGGTTCGTCAGAAGCCAAAACCACTGGCGAATGTACAGGATGCGAAGCGATCTGAAGTGGCACGGATACGAGCCGAACCTGCGGGTGGTAAGCCTCGAAGCGTTCCTGAATGTGGTGGATCGAGACGATTACTGCTGCTTCTTCGGATGAGGTGGCAGGTTGGGCCCGAACCTCCATGCCTCTGTTGTAGCTGGAGCTGCGGAATCCGCCATCCTCGATCAATCTGACAGGCACCCGACCTCACCGGGCCTGGTGTTTGACAGACTCGCTCCACTATGTTATGCTCGGCGATAGTTTTAAGGAAGGTGCACCATGAAGCAGTTCGTCCCAATTCTGATCTCAGGACTTTGGCTGGCAGCACCGATCGCACTGGCCCAGCCCACGGTCGGCGATCCGACGCTCGTCAATCTGGACACTCCCGCCGTGCTTGAGCGAGGATCGATGATCGCGAGGTTTGAACTCCGCCCGTTCAGTGGAGACGAAGACCTCCTCTACACAAGCCTTGGCTTGAATCTGGGCCTGGGCGGCCGGATGGAGGGCGTTCTCCGGGGTTCGCTCGCCCCGAGAAGGGACTTTGCACTGCCCTCCGCCGGCGCCATACGTCACGGCGGAAACGACGTGGAGTTGGCCCTCAAGGTGCGTTTGGGAGAATCCGAGCACTGCGCCGGATTGATCGGAGTGGCGTTTGCCGGCACCCCGGCCCAATCTGAGGCGTTCCTAACCATGGGTGCGGTGGCTGCGATGGGAAACGATTCCGCGACCTACTATCTCAACCCCCGCGCAGTCTTCATCGAAGGCAACACGCTGGTCGGGATCGGGTTGGGGGCACGTGCGCGATTAGCCCCGAAGGTGCATCTCGTCGTCGACTACACGCCTCTCGTATCCGGAGAGAACACGCTTGACACAACGTCCGGCGCGCGCTTGCGTCGCCACATTTACGGTGTGGCCGTTCGGTTCACAACCGGTCGCACAGACGACGTCACGATCGATATCGGCTACACCATCTGAACGGGATCCACCACCGGCTTCGGGCTCACACCCGGCTTGGGAGGCAGCGGGGCTTTCACTTTCGCGCTGTCCGTACGCCGCTGATGCGAGAGGAGAAACACCACCATGAAACATCGTTCTTTCATTCTTTCGGCCTCGATTTTCGCCCTGGCGCTTGTCGCGGGATGTGGCGGGATCAACACCTACAATTCAAGCGTCATCGGCGGGGCCTCACGCCTCGTTTTCGCGGGACACGGATACTCCGCAGACGTCGATGTCGTCAACCTCGACTCGATGGCGATCATCGCAACGATCACCGGCGCGGGCGGGTACCGCATGGTGCTGTCCGCCGACGGTCGAACGCTCTACAGCACGGGCGGCGACGGTGTCGTTTCCGTCAGCAACGCAGAGACCTTCACGCTCACCTCCTCGATCGATCCCACGGTGGCCTTCCCGAGTATCGCCGCGGACGAGTTGGAAGCGATCGCGATCAACCCTGCGGGAACCCGGGTCTACGTCTTCGACGAGCAAGGCGATACCGCCCTCTTCGTCATCGACACGGCGACCAACACCGTCATCTCGGCGGTGTCGCTCCCCCTCGACGAGCCGGAGAACGCCATCGTGAGCCCGGACGGCGCTTTCGTGTACGTCACGGACAACAGCGTTATCGCCAAGATCTCCACGACCTCGCTCGCCATTGTGGGCACCGTACCCGTCGGCTCCGATGCCCACGGAATCACACTCAACAGCGCGGGCACGCAGGTCTACGCGAAAGGCACCGATGGGATCGACGCATTCGACGCCGTGACGCTGGCATTCGTGACGAACATCGCCTGCGCAAGCGACGGATACTACATCGATAATCGACCCGGAAGCTCGCGCCTCTACGCGGTGAACGAGGGTTCTACGCTCAGCGTCATTAACTCGGCAACCAACACGCTCGTTTCGGATGTCACCCTGAGTCTGTCCAGCGCGCGGGGCGTGTTTGCCGCCCCCGGGGGTTCGCCGGTTGTTGTAGCCACGAGCGGTGGGCTCGTCAAAGTCGATGGGGCGTCGCTCACGGAGGTGAGTACGCTTTCGGGCAGCTATCAATCGATCCTCATCAAGTGACACGCGGTGAAAGTCCGGTAAGACCGCGGACGGGGTCGAGCGTCGTCACGACTCTCGCCCATTCGCATTCATTAGGCAGCCTAATGATTCGGTCAGACTCAATAAGGAAGGTAGCTTTGGCGACGCTTTGGCTCTCACAACCGTCCTTCACGAAGAGACCGATGGCCCTCACCTTTCTTGAACTCAGCCGTTGCGAGAGGTTCCTTGCGAAATTCATGGAACGCCGGCGTCCCCCTCCGAAGATCCGACCCAAGCTCGACCTCGGGTACAGAATCACGGGCCACAGCGTGGTGC
>CAYJMZ010000072.1:0-10932 GCA_964370995.1 uncultured Fimbriimonadaceae bacterium
TTTCGGGTGCGTCGGGCGCCATCTTGGAGGGGAAGCTGGCGATCACCTTGCCATCCCGGCCCACCAGGAACTTGGCGAAGTTCCACTCGATGTCGTCGTCGCGGCCGTCGTTGTCGAGCAGCCATTTGTACAGCGGGTGCAGGCCCTCGCCTTTCACCACGATCTTGGAGAACATCGGGAACGTCACGCCGTACTTTGCGGTGCAGAACTGGTTGATCTCAACATCGGTTCCCGGCTCCTGAGAGCCGAACTGGTTGGCGGGGAAGCCAAGCACGGCAAATCCCATACCTCTATTGTCGCGATACATCTTTTCTAGAGGTATGTACTGCGGGGTGAGGCCGCACTTGCTCGCCACGTTCACCACCAACACCACGTCGCCCTTGAACTTCGACAGGGGCACGTCCTTGCCGTCGATCCCCTTCATGCTGAAGTCGAAGAGCGTGGAGGGGCCGGCCGCAAACGCCGCTGCGGCGAGAAGGCTGATCAGACTCATACCCGCATGATACTGCTACTGCTTGGCCAGCCGGTACAGGATGTGCGCGTAGATTCGGCTCATGCGGTAGAGGTGCTCGATCTTCAGCCGCTCGTCGTTCTCGTGCGCGTCGCCGTCACCAGGCCAACCCGTGCCCACGCTGACCGTGTTCGGGATCGCCCGTGCGTAGGTGCCGCCGCCCATGACGCCGGGCGGCTTGGTCTCGCCGGTCTCCTGGCGCACGACGTCGCAGATCGTGGCCACCAGGGGGTGGTCGATGGGGAAGTACAGCGAGGGGCTGTCGTCCATCTCCGCGAGGCGCCATCCGCTCTTGAGCGCCGCGAGGTGCGCCGTGCACGCGTCATGGACCCGCGCGCCCTTCCACGTGACGGGGTACCGGATGTTGAACAGCAGTTTGAGCGTCGAGTGCTCGGTGGACACCACCCCCAGGTTGCACGTGAGGTCCTGGCTCACCTCGTCGGCTCCCGCGATGCCGAGGCCCGCCCCGCCGAGGTGCGCGCTCCACAGCAGCTCGTCGTAGAAGGTCTCCTCGCCAAGCGGGGCCAGGCCGTGGAGGAACCGGAACAGCCGGATCGCCGCGGAGTCGCCGCCGAACGGCATCGCGCCGTGGCACGCCTTGCCGACGGTCTCCACGCGCAGCAGGTCGCCTTCCCAGCGGAACGCGACGTTGCGGTCCCACGCGTCCCCGAGCTTCTCCTCGACGTGCGCGCGGGCCCCGGCGCCGACCCTTACCGCGGCGGAGCAGCCGTCGATCACGATGTTCGGCCGTTGCCCGCCGCTTGCCTCGAGCAGCGCGAACTCACCCGTGGGCAGGGGCACCTCCACAAAAAGGTTGCAGATGCCTTTCTCGGCGTGGATGAGGGGCCAGCCGCTGTCGGGCGCGATGCCGAGCGTCGGGGGCTCTTCGGTCTGCATGTACCGGTGCACGCACTTAAAGCCGGACTCCTCGTTGCACCCGAACACGATGCGGATGCGCGCGCCGAGGCTTCCCGCGACCTCCATCAGGGCGCGTGCGGCGTAGAGCGAGGCCAGGGTCGGTCCCTTGTCGTCGACGGCGCCCCGCGAGTACAGGTACTCCCCATCGATCTCGGCGCCGAAGGGTCCGTGCTTCCACCCCGCGCTCACCGGAACCACGTCGAGGTGCCCGAGCGACACGATCAGCCGCTCGCCGTCGCCGAACTCCGCGTACCCGCAGTAGCCCTCGATGTCCTTCGTGCGCATTCCCCACGTGTTGGCGAGGTTGAGCGCAAGGTCGAGCGCGTCGCGGTTGGCCTTCCCAAACGGCGCCCCCGGTTCGGGGTCCGACTCGACGGAGGGGATGCGCAACATCCTGCGCGTGTCATCCAAGAGGTCCTGTTCGTGCTCGCGCAACCACGCCTGCGCTTTCTCGACGATGGGGTCGGCCATGGGCCGAGGTTACCAGCGCCGGACGCTCTGAAAAGGAATAGGCGCCATTGCCGGTCCCGGGCGGCTGTTGGGACTTGCAAGGCGCCAAGAAATTTGTTCCACGGCCCCGGGCAGCGCGCCCCGGCAATCCGGCGGGTTTCGCGGATGGATTCTGCGGTATCAACGGGCATGCGAAGCGCGGTGCTGGAGGCGTTCGAGGCGAGGTTTGGAGGATTGCCGGAGGTGGTGGCGTCCGCTCCGGGGCGCGTGAACCTGATCGGCGAGCACACGGACTACTCCGAGGGGTGGGTGATGCCCGCTGCGATCGACCGGCGCACGTGGATTGCGGCCCGCCGGGTACCGGGCGCGTCGCGCATCCACTCGCTCGAGCGGGGCGACGCGCGATCATTCGAGGCGTCTGACGTGCGCCCCGGCATCGCGGACTGGGGCGCGTACGTGGCCGGTGCGGCGTGGGCGCTGGGCCGGGAGGGCTTCGACTCCGTTCCCAACATCGAGGCGGTGGTGGGCTCTGACGTGCCGATCGGGGCGGGACTGAGCAGCAGCGCGGCGCTTTTGGTGGCCGCCGTCGCGGTGTGGGACCGCCTCGGCCAGATGGCGCTCGCCGGCTCCGAGATCGCGCGGATCGCCCACCGCGCCGAGAGCGGGTACGTGGGCCTGTCGTGCGGCATGATGGACCAAACCGCCAGCTCCCTGGGACGGGTGGGCTGCGCGTTGCTCCTCGACACGCGCACGCTCGACGTCCGGTACGTCCCGATCCCCGAAGCGTGGGCGTTGGTCGTGTGCGACACGTGCACGCCCCGCACTCTGGCGAATTCGGCGTACAACGAGCGCCGCAGGGAGGTCGAGCACGCCGCCTCGATTCTGGGCGTGCCCTCGCTGCGCGATGCGTCGATCGACCTCGTGGAGTGCCACGCGGCGGCCCTCGGCCCGGTGCTCGTGCGGCGCGCGCGGCACGTCGTGACCGAAAACGGGCGCGTCCATGCCGCCGCCGCCGCCCTCGACAGGGGTGATGCGCCTTCGGTGGGACTCGCGATGCGGGACAGCCATGCGAGTCTGCGCGATTGCTTCGAGGTCAGTTCCGCCGCCCTGGACGCGATGGCCCAGGCCGCTTGGGAAGCTCCAGGGTGCATCGGGGCGCGCATGACGGGGGCGGGATTCGGCGGGGCGTGCGTGGCTCTGGTCCACCGCCGCAGCGTGCCCGAGTTCCTCGAATCCGTCAATCGGCGGTATCTTGAGGGGCAGGGGAATCCCGCGAGCCTCTTGCTGGTTCGGCCCGATGACGGCGTTCGTGTTGAGCCCGACATTCGGTGAACCCGCGGGATTTCTAGGCGTTAGTGCCCCGTGCGGGGAACAACCGGAGCCGGTGCCGCTTCAAAGGGACAGTCGGTTCAATTGCGGGGTCCCAACCTCCTGGGATCCGCGAACACCATCGAGGCAACGGCATGACTTTCAAGTACACCATTCAACGCCCCGTCGCGGAGACCAGCGGCTACCATCTCTCGGCAATTCAGAGACCCGCAACATTGCCATCTCAAAAAACACCTGGCCATGTGGAACAAGACAGGTAGGCGGTTAGTTCAACAAGGAAGGGGTGGGTCATGCCAATGCCAAGCACAGCTAGAACGGACTCCGCGCAGCGCGCGGTCCGGCTTACGAAGCGAGAGATTGAGGTCCTGAGCCTCATTGCACAGGGTCACAGCAGCAAGGAAGCGGCCGAGACTTTGTACGTGTCGAAGCGAACCGTAGATTTCCATTTGGCGAATATCTACGACAAGCTTCAAGTCAACAATCGGGTTCAAGCGTTCCGCGCGGCGACTCGACTTGGGTTGATTCCGTTCGAACCGACGTTCGGGCACGCTCGCGGCGAATCGTAGGCAGTCTGGCCAGGAAACACTAGAAACAACCACTTGGAAGTAGCATGTCCTTTCGGAGCGGCCCCGCCCTTGCTGTGGCGGGGCCGCGGTCATTTGTGGGCGTCATAATCGAGGGATGGCGTCCGAGGCGCTCCGATATTTCGAAACGGGATCCGTGCATGTCGTTCTGGCCGAGGGGGCGGTGCATCCGCGGGTCGAGATCGAGGGCGACCGCACGATTCTCTCCGCGCGCTTCCGCCGGGTCTTCCCGCTGTCCGAACCCGAGGCGTACGTGTCCGTGCAGGACTCCAAGGGGCACGAGGTGGGCATCGCCCGCTCGATGGACGCATTCGATCCCGACTCCCGGGCCTGTGTCGCCCAGGCGCTCGATCGCCGCTACTTCACCCCCCAGATCGTTCGCGTGAACCAACTCAAGCAGGACGCGGGCATGTGGCGTTTCCAGGTCGAGACCCGCCGCGGCGAGGTCGAATTCTACGTTCGCAACTGGCGCGACAACGCGCACGAGGTCCAACTCAACCGTTGGATGATCACCAGTGTGGACGGGCAACGGTACGAGATCGAGGACGTCGAGGCGCTCGATGCGCGAAGCAAGGCACTCTTGGATCAATTGGCGTGATGCCGCTCTCCGCGCGGTCTATCCGCCGCAATGCGCCCTTTGCGGGATGATGCGGCACGCGTCGATCTGCCCGGTGTGCCGCAGCGCGATGGCGCCCTTCGACGAGCCCCTGCAACCGCCCGGGGGCCCCTTGGACGGCTGGGGCGCGGCGGTGCGTTACACGGGCCGTGCCGCCCAGGCGGTGCAGCGGCTGAAGTACGGTCGGGCCACGAGTTTGGGCGCGCCGCTTGCGGAGATGATCGCCGACGCCACGGCGCGGTTTGGGCTGGATGCGCTCGACGCGATCGTTCCCGTGCCGATCCACTGGCGCCGTCGATTCCTCCGGGGGTTCAACCAGGCCGAGTTGCTGTGCGCCGCCCTCGATCCGCCGCGCACGCGGCCCGAGCTTCTCGAAAGGTGCCGCGCGACGTTGCCCCAGGCGTCGCTTCACGGGGCGGCGCGGCTCGACAACCTCGCGGACGCGTTCAAGGCAAGCCCCGAGGTCGCGGGCCTGTCGATTCTGCTCGTGGACGATGTGCGCACGTCTGGGCGTACGCTCGAGGCTTGTTGCCAGTGCCTGAAAGCCGCCGGCGCGGGCCCGGTGTTCGCGGTGGCGTTCGCCGCCGGCGGCTGACAGATGCCCCCGCTACGCCTCTGGCTGCAGCAGGCCGTAGCGTCCGTCGCGCCGCTTGTAGAGCACCTCGATCTGACTCGACGCCTCGTTCTTGAACACGAAGAAGGGGTGGTCCACCATCTCCATCTGCAGGGCGGCCTCCTCGGTGGACATCGGCTTGAGCAAGAAGGTCTTGCGCTCCTTGATTTCGATGTAGGCGTGCGCTTCGTCTTCGGCCGACAGGTCTTCCTCAAGCGCCACGGGCATGGGGGAACCCTTGTGCCGGTGGTTCTTGGCGAGGCGTCCCTTGAGCCTCTTCAGGCGGTTTTCCAGCTTGTCGCTGACCTTGTCGATCGCCTCCCGCAGGGTCGATTCGGTGTTCTCGCCCCGGATCGTGAGCCCGTCTGCGAACACCGTGATCTCAAGCCGGTGCCCGAGCTTCTCCTCGCGGTGCACCATCTCCACGCGCTGGGCTTGATGAAAGTAGCGGCTGAGGCGTCCAAGTTTCTCCGCCGCGTACTCGCGGTCTCGCTGTGTGACGTTCCCTTCGGCGTTCCGGACGAGCAGTTCCATCTGATTTCTCCTTAGGACGCTCCGGCTAGGGTGGCCGTGGCGAATGCCGCGATCCCCTCTCCCCGCCCGAGGGCCCCCAATCGTTCGTTGGTCGTGGCTTTGATGCTTACGCGCGTCGCGTCGATTCCCAACGCCCCTGCGATGTTGCCACGAATCGCGACCGAGCGGTCCATGACTTTGGGAAATTCGGCAATCACCGTCGCATCTATATTCACAATACGCCACCCGGACGCCACAAGCATCGCGCCGATCGCCCGAACGAACTCGATCGAGGGCCGATCCTTCCACTGCGGGTCCGTGTTGGGGAAGTGCTGGCCGATGTCGCCGAGCGCCGCGGCGCCCAGGAGCGCGTCGCACACAGCGTGGAGCAGGGCGTCCGCATCCGAGTGCCCCGCAAGGCGCGGCGTGCCCTCAAAGGTCTCGCCCCCGAGCACAAGCGGGGCGTCGGCCGTCGAGAACGCGTGCACGTCGTAGCCGATGCCGGTGCGCGACTCGCCCTCGCCGGCGATGGCTTTGGCGCGGTCGAGGTCGCCCGGCAGGGTGATCTTGAAGTTGCCCTCGGAGCCTGCGACGAGCTTCGGTACCACGCCCAGGGCCTCGATCATCGACAGTTCGTCCGTGTGGCCCTCGCCCGCGCCGGCGAACGCCCGCCGGAGCAGGTCGACCCGTGCGCCCTGCGGCGTCTGCATGGCCAGCAGGCGCGAACGGTCGAGCGTTTCGACGTGCCCCGCGTCGTCGAGCCGCTTGACGGTGTCCACAACGGCGATGCCTGGCGCGGCGGCCCCCGCCTCCGCAACCCCCGCGACGACGCGCGAGATCACTGCCGCGTCCACAAACGGGCGCGCCCCGTCGTGGATCAGCAACGCCTCGGCGTCGGCTGGCAACGCGTCCAGCGCTGCGCGTGCGCTCTGCTGGCGCGTGGTCCCACCCGCGACGACGAACGCGGCGTGCGGCACGAGGGCGCGCACCGCCTCCACATGCTCGGGGGTGCACGCGACGCCCACGGCGCACACGTCGGGGTGCGAGGCGAGGGTATCGAATCCCCACTTCCACATCGGCCGTCCGCGAAGGGTCGCCGCCATCTTGTCCGAGCCAAATCGCTCGCCCCGTCCCGCCGCGAGCACCACCGCGTACACGCGCATCAGGAGCGGTACCGGGGCTTGCGCCGGTCCTGCATCGGGTCGTCCTCGGCGTTGGCCTCGCCGAACTCCGCAAAGATCATCTTGCCGCGTTCGGTCTGGATCACCTGGGTCACGGTGACGTCGAGGGTCTCACCGATGTGCTCGCGCCCGTTCTCGACGACCACCATCGTGCCGTCTTCCAGGTACCCCACGCCTTGGCCGGGCTGATTGCCCTCGCGGATCACCGTGAGCAGCAGCGACTCCTTGGGCAGCACGTTCGGACGCATGGACAGGGCGAGATCGTTGAGGTTGAGCACCTTGACATCCTGCACGGCCGCCACGCGGTTGAGGTTGAAATCGTTGGTCACGATGTCCCCCCCGAGGGCCTTTGCGAGAAGCACCAAGCGCGTGTCGACCGGCGTGTCGTCGGAAACCAGGCGGTCGTGCACGCGGACCTCAAGCGGGAAGTCGGCCTGGAGCAGGCGCAGCACGTCGAGCCCTCGGCGGCCCCGTTGCCGGCGCAGGGCGTCGTGGCTGTCCGCGATGTGCTGCAGCTCGTCGAGCACGAATCCGGGCACGTAGAGCTGGCCCTCGAGGAAGCCCGTTCGGGCCACGTCGTACACGCGGCCGTCGATGATCACGTTGGTGTCGAGCAGCTTGATGCCGCGTCGCCGGCCGCGCGCGACGCCCTTGTTCCAGGGCAGCAGTTCGCCCATGGATTGGAGCGCGTACACGCTGAGCGCCACGAATCCCAAGGTGAGGCCGCAGATCGCCACGACGACGTACGCGATCGGCGGTCGGGGGGCGGAGGGGTCTGCGGACAGAGCCGTCGCGTTGTACGCGTTGTATAGAAACACCAGCGGCGAGGTCGCGAGCAGGCCCACGAAGATGCCGAGGAACACCGTGACCCGATCGCCGCTGTCCATCGAGCCCCAACGGTCCTTGAACGCGTCGAGCCACCGCAATAGGACCAGCCCGAAACCCAAACCGAGCATGAACCCGAGCACCGCAATCGCGGCGATGCTCAAACGGTCGACGTCGAACGGGATCGGCGACTGGTTCCGCGACGCGAGGTTGAACAGGGCATTCAGGATCTGTTTGGCCAAAGCGCCGGCAATGATGGCCCCGGCGATACCGCATATGAATTGGACTTTGAGTGTTTGGGAACGCAAACGTACCCTCCTCGCCGCACCGAAGTGCTCTTCACTGTAACACGAACGCGCGTCTTCACGAAATGAAACGCCCGAGACGAGCCCCCAGTTTGGCGTATGCGGGCGCCTTGGCACATCCAGCGATGGGCACGCCGCCGGGTAACTTCGCGCCGGCGCAGGGAGCCGAGCGGTTGACACCTGCTAGGATGCGTCGGTAGGATGCGTCGCCACCCGATGGAATCGCCCGCCGAATAAGAGAACCTCCCTCCCTCCCCAGTCCCCAGTCCCCACATGGCCACAAAACTCGTTATCGTCGAATCCCCCGCCAAAGCCAAGACCATCGCCGCGTACCTCGGCTCGGACTACGAAGTTGCGGCCAGTATCGGCCACATTCGGGACCTGCCCCAAAACGGCAAGGCACTGCCAGAAGAGCTCCGCAAGATGTGGTGGGCGGACTTTGCCGTCGATATCGACAACGATTTCGCCCCCATCTACGAGGTGCCGGCTGGGAAGAAGCCGCAGGTTCAGAAACTGAAGGCGGCCATGAAGGGCAAGGACACCCTCGTGCTCGCCACGGACGAAGATCGGGAGGGCGAGAGCATCTCGTGGCACCTCCTGCAGGTTCTTAAGCCCGCCAAAGGCGTGAAGATCAAGCGCATCGCGTTCCACGAGATCACCAAGGAGGCGATCCTGGAGGCGGTGCGGAACCCGCGAGACCTCGATGAGGCGCTCGTCGAGGCCCAGGAGGCGCGCCGCATCCTCGACCGGCTTTACGGCTACGTGCTGTCGCCCGTGCTGTGGACCAAGATCGGAGGCGCCCTCAGCGCGGGCCGCGTACAAAGCCCCGCGGTCAAACTGATCGTCGAGCGGGAACGCCAACGCCGCGCGTTCATGAGCGCCGGCTACTGGGACATCAAGGCCGAGCTTCAGGCCGAGGACGGCTCGTTTTCGACCGAACTGAAGCTCGTGGACGCCCAACGCGTGGCGAACGGCAAGGACTTCGACCCGAACACCGGCGAGCAGAAGGACGCCAAGGCGCTGCTGCTGGACGAAACCACTTCTAAGGGGCTGGCGGACGCTGCGCGGGACCAGCGCCCCTGGACCGTGACGAAACTCGAGACCGAAGAGGGCCGCGAGAAGCCGCATCCCCCCTTCATGACCACCACCCTTCAGCAGGAGGCGAACCGCAAGCTGCGCTTCAGCGCCGATCGCACCATGCGCATCGCCCAAACCCTGTACGAAGGCGTGGAAATCCGTGGCGAGCGCGTGGGCCTCATCACGTACATGCGCACGGACAGCCTCACGCTTTCGCAGACGGCCCTCACCCACACCCGCCAGGCGATCGCGACCCTGTACGGCGACGAGTACCTGCCCGCCAAGCCCGTGCAGTACACGTCGAAGGTGCGCAACGCCCAAGAGGCCCACGAGGCGATCCGGCCGACGGATGCGCTGCGCCGCCCCGAAGAGGTCGCCCGATTTCTCAATGAAGACCAGCGAAAGTTATACGAACTGATCTGGAAGCGGACCGTCGCGTGCCAGATGGCGCACGCC
This sequence comes from uncultured Fimbriimonadaceae bacterium, assembly GCA_964370995.1. Lineage (GTDB taxonomy): Bacteria > Armatimonadota > Fimbriimonadia > Fimbriimonadales > Fimbriimonadaceae > JAMLGR01. The sequence continues at coordinate 9,379 of CAYJMZ010000072.1, forward strand.
AAGGTGCTTCGGACGACGGTGGAGGTCGGCGTCAAGGCCGGCGGCCACGATCTGCGCTTTGGGGCCCGCGGCCGCCAGATCCTGTTCGACGGGTTTCTACGGGCGTACGTCGAGGGCTCCGACGATCCCGAGGCGGAGCTCGAGGGCACCGAGAAGCGCCTCCCACGCCTCGCCGAGGGCATGGAGGTCGTTCCCACGCTTGTGGAGGCCGCCGGGCACGAGACGCGTCCGCCGGCGCGCTACACCGACGCTTCGCTGATCAAGCGCCTCGAGGAGCTGGGCATCGGCCGCCCGAGCACGTACGCGTCGATCATCAGCGTGATCGTGGACCGCGGCTATGTGCGCAAGTCCGGCCGCGAGTTGATCCCCTCGTTCAAGGCGTTCCTCACCGTGGATCTGCTGGACGGCAACTTCGAGGAGTTCATGGAGCTGGGCTTCACCGCGCGCATGGACGAGGCGCTCGACGAGATCGCCGAGCGGAAGTTGGACTCGAAGCAGTACCTCAAGGAGTTCTTCTACGGCACCGACGAGCGCCCGGGCCTCAAGCCCGCCGTGGACGAGCGCAAGAGGGCGATCCCGTTCCCCACGTTCCTCGTCGGCAACCACCCGGAGACCGATGTGCCCATCGTCGTGCGCATCGGCAAGGATGGCAGTCCGTTCCTTCAGATGGAGCCTGCGGAGGGCAAGAAGGTGTACGCGAACATCCCCGACGATCTGGCCCCCGCGGAGATGACCGTCGAGAGGGCCGTCGAGCTGTTCAAGCACCGCACCGCTGCGCCCGAGGTGCTGGGGGTGCATCCTCCGACGGGGCGGAACCTGCTGCTTCGGGGGCGTCCGGGCGGTTATTACCTCGAGGTGGAGCGCACCGAGGAGGAGTTCGAGGCCAAGGTCAAGCCGACGTGGGTGTCGCTGCCCCCGGGCGCCGACCCCCGCGCGCTGTCCGCAGAGCAGCTTGCGGCGCTCAGCGCACTGCCGCGCACCATCGGCACGGACGCGGAGGGCAACGAGATCGTGTTCCGCATCGGCAAGTACGGCCCGTACGTGCAGGGCGGCAAGGAGATCCGCAACGTCGAGGAGTGGACCAAGGGGCTCACGATGACCGTCGGAGAGGCCCTCGAGATCTTGGCCCAGCCCAAGCACGCTTCCCGGGCTTCTGCCGCCGTTCTCTTGGAGCTTGGAACCCTGGAAGGCGCCGAGGGCCCCGTGATCGTCAAGAGCGGCCGCTACGGCCCCTACGTGACCGACGGCACCACCAACGCGACCTTGCCCAAAGGCCTCGACCCGGCGACCCTGACCCCCGAAGCCGCCATCGACCTCCTCCGCCAACGCGCCGCCGCGGGGCCGAGCAAGTCCAAGCCCCGCGCGCGGGCGGGGGGCAAGGGTAAGGCCAAGCCCAAGGCGCGGTCGCGAAAGAAGTAGCCCGCAGCCGCGCCCCACGGCATCCTGTCCGGGAATGTCGTCCGACCGGATCTTCATCCAAAACGACATCTCAGGTGGATCCGCCAGGCTCTTGCATAGTGGCGTGGACGTCCCCGTCCGCGAAACCCAAGCCAC
>CAYJMZ010000073.1:0-7219 GCA_964370995.1 uncultured Fimbriimonadaceae bacterium
ATTGAGGATTGAGGATTTAGGATTGAGGATTGAGGATTTAGGATTGAGGATTGAGTGCCGTTTCCCGTTTCCCGTTTCCCGTTTCCCGATCCCCGATCCCCGATCCCCGATCCCCGATCCCCGATGACCTACTTGATCGGCCGAATCTTGATGTTTCGGAACGACACCACCCCGTGGTCGCCCTGAATGCCGATGGAGCCCGTGTTGCGCGTGGCGAAGAAGTCGTACGCGGAGAACTTGCTCTTGGCCACGCGCGCCTTGAAGTCGTCGCTGCCCAGCACGTATTCGTAGTACTTCACGCCGTTCACGTCGGTCTCGCACTTCGTGGGTGTGATGAGGATGCGGAACTGGTTCCACTCGCCCACCGGCTTCATCGAGTCCTTGTCGGACGGGTAAAGCGAGTACAGCCATCCAGACTTCTGCGCACCCGTGGTGGTGCCGTGGTCGTAGATCTGAATCTCGGGAGCGCTGTGCCACGCCGCCTCGCCGAGGTTCTGCACGTGGAACATGATGCCGCTGTTGCCACCGGGGGTCAGCTTGAACTCGACGATCAACTCGAACCAGTCGTAGGATTCGTCGGTGACGATGTCGCCCGCGCTTTCGGGCTTCTCGCTGCTGAGCACGCCATCCCGGACGACCCATCCCGCCCCCACGTCTTTGGCCTTGAAGTTGTGCCACCCGTGGGTCGTCTTTCCGTCGAACAACAACTTCCAACCCGCATGGACCTCCGTGGGGGTCAGCACGTTGGGGGTCTGAAGCAGGAGAACCGCTGCAATGAAGGTAACCACGCCCCCCATTCTAACACGCCCGCCCTCGATGGGGAACAGTGTTGTCACGATCGATCACGCGCGTGCTTGGCTCCATGTATCACACGTTCGCGCGCCTCCTCCTATGGATCGTGGCGACTCTGATGGACAACCCCCGCATTGCACTCTATTCCCACGATCGAATGGGCCTGGGACACGTTCGGCGCAACATTGCGATCGCCCAAATCCTTCTCCAAGCGATTCCGCGGGCGACCGTGCTCCTGACTGTGGGCACCAAGGAGGCCGCGGCTCTCAAAATGCCCCCGGGCGTCGAGGTCGTGTGCCTTCCCGCCTACCAGAAAGGGCTCGACGGCACCTATCGCAGCAGGTGGGATGGCGTCCGATTCGACGAACTCGCGAACCTGCGCGGTCGCGTGCTCTTTTCCGCGCTCGATAGTTTCCGGCCGGACATCCTCATCGTCGACAAGGTCGCCGGTGGGGCGTTTGGCGAGTTGCGTTACTCCTTGGAACAACTCACCCGGCGCCACGGAACGCGCCTAGTGCTCGGTCTGCGCGACATCCTCGACGCGCGGGACGCCGCCGAGCGGGACTGGAGCAGGGATGGGCAATCCGACCTGATCCGCGAGTACTACCACGACATCTGGCTCTTCGGCGACCGCTCGGCCTTTGACGCGGTCGAGGAGTATCCGTTCCTTGAGGAGTTCCGCGACCGGATTCGCTACCTCGGGTACATCGATCGCTCCCGACTGGGCGAGTTTCAGGCGCCGGTTGAAACGGACGGATCGGTGCTTTGCCTGGTGGGTGGAGGGCAGGACGGAAACGCGCTCGCCGAGGCCTTCGTCGAAGCACGCATCCCACGCGACCGCCAAGGAGTGCTCGTGACCGGGCCGTATATGGACAAGCGCCTCGTCGAGTGGCTGCGCGAAAGTGCGCGACTGCGCGGCAACGTGGAGGTTCACGAGTTCGTTCCCGACACGACCGCGCTCCTGATGCGGGCCGACCGGGTCATCGCCATGGGCGGCTACAACACGGTGTGCGAGGTCCTCTCCTTTAGGAAGAAGGCGCTGATCGTCCCGCGCGTGGTCCCGCGAACGGAGCAGCGCATCCGCGCCGAGCGGTTGGGTGGGCGCGGACTCTTCGATGTGCTTCTGCCTGACCAACTCTCGCCGCAGGCCATCGAGCGGTGGCTGAACGCATCCCCCAAAGAAGGTCGATCGAGGCCGGTGAGCCTGCGTGCGGCGGAGGGCATCCGTGCCGAAAGCCAACGGCTGCTGCACAGGTCGTTCGCCAACGCAACCCTGAGGCTGGCATAACATGGACAAGGTCGCCTACATCCTCAAACGGTACCCGCGCTATTCGGAGACCTTCATCGTCAACGAGATTCTCGCGCTTGAGGCGCTCGGCATTGATCTCGAGATCTTCGCGCTCCGCCCTTGCAGCGACACGCACTTCCAGAACGCGATTTCGTTGGTCCGCGCGCCCGTCCACTACCTCCCGTCGGCGGGCGTCAAGGCGCAGGATCTGTGGGATGCCCTGCAGGACGCGGGGAAGGAGTTCGACGTGCGGCGCGCACTTGCGGAGCCTGCGGGTGCGGGACCGATCGATTTCTACCAGGCGCTCCTTCTGGCCCGAGAGGTGAAAGCGTCGGGGATAGCGCACATGCATGCCCACTTCGCCACGTCCGCGACGACGGTGAGCCGGCTCGCCTCGATCCTAACGGGCGTGCCGTACTCGTTCACCGCCCACGCCAAGGACATCTACCACGAGGATGTCCGCCACGACGAACTCCAGCTGAAGTTGTCCGACGCCAAGATGGCCGTGACCGTCAGCGAGTACAACGTCTCCCACCTTCGTGAGACCTACGACTGTCCGCACTTGAAACTGATCTTCAACGGCTTGATGCTGGATCGGTTCCCGTTCGACGCCCCTGGATCGCGCCGGCCGCTCGTGCTCTTCGTGGGCCGACTGGTTCCGAAGAAGGGCCTTGATGTTCTTCTGGATGCGTGCGCGTTGCTCAAAGCGCGAGGCGTCGAGTTTGAGTGCGAGATCGTCGGTGGCGGCGAGTTGAGGTTCCAGCTGGAGGCCCAAGCGCACCGTTCGGGCCTTGAGGACCTCGTCCGATTCCGGGGTCCTCTGCCCCAATCGGAGGTCGGCGAACTGCTTGGCAAGGCATCGGTGTTCGCCGCTCCGTGCGTGGTGACCGACGATGGCGATCGCGACGGCCTGCCGACGGTCCTGCTCGAAGCGATGGCCGTGGGCGCACCTTGCGTGTCCACCGACGTGACGGGGATCCCCGAAGTCATCCGCCACGGCGAAACGGGGCTTCTGGTCGGGCAGCGCGACCCTCAGAGCCTGGCCGACGCCATTCAAGCCCTTCTTGAGGAATCCGAGCTCCGAATCCGCCTCGCCAAGAGGGCGCGCGGGCTGATCGAAGAGCGCTTCGACGTCACTGCCAATGTGCGCCAACTGGCCAACGTGTTCGGAGTGGCCGGGGCCCTTGCAGGGGATGCCAGGGAGCCGTCATGCGTGTAGCGTACGTGTGCTGCGATCCCGGTGTCCCCGTGTTCGGAAGCAAAGGGTGCTCGGTGCATGTGCAGGAGGTCATCCGGGCCCTGCGGCGCGCCGGGGCCGAAGTCGAAATTTACGCGCGGCGCCTCGGGGGTGTGGCACCGTCGGATCTGCAGAACTTGCCCTGCCACGAGTTGCCCACGCTTTCAAAAGGGGACCTGGGCGAGCGCGAACTGGCCGCGATTGCCATGGATGCGGCCGTCGGGTCTCTCGTCGCGCATGGCGGGTTTGACTTGGTTTACGAGCGCTACTCGCTTTGGAGCTGCGGCACTCAGGAGGCTGCCAGGCGCGGTGGGGTGCCGGGCATCCTCGAGGTCAACGCCCCGCTGATCGAAGAGCAGCAACGGTATCGAGGCATCGAACATGTCGACGAGGCCGAGCGTATCGCGGTGCGTGCGTTCTCTGCAAGCCGGGCGGTGTTCGCCGTCTCGACCCCCGTCGCCGACTACGTGCGGGTGCTCGTCCCCTCGGCCAACGTCGAGGTCGTGCCGAACGGGGTGGATGTCGACCGCTTTCCACCCGCATCGCCCAAGCGGAACGACGATCCGTCCATCGTGTTCGCGGGCACTCTCAAACCTTGGCACGGCGTGGACCACCTGCTCAAAGCTTGCGCGACACTCTTCGAGCGCCACGCCAATTGCCGACTGACGATCATCGGAGATGGCCCCGAAGGGCAAAGCCTGCGGAACATGACCGAGTGGCTCGGGCTCGCCGGGCGCGCGACGTTCGTGGGAGCGGTGGACCCCAGCGAGATACCCAATTTGCTCAACTGCGGAACCATCGCCGCTGCGCCCTATCCATACCTCGAGAACTTCTATTTCTCGCCTCTTAAGATCTACGAGTACATGGCGGCCGGGCTCCCCACGGTCGCGAGCCGCATCGGCCAGGTCCCCGACATCATCGAACACGGGCGCAATGGGCTCCTGTACGATCCTGGTGACGACCACGCCTTGTCCAGGGCGCTTGAGACTCTGCTCCTGAGCCCCGAACTTCGAGGACAACTGGGTTCGAAGGCGAGGCTCGATGCGCGGGCGCTCCACTCGTGGGACCGCGTGGCCGCAAGCGTCCTCCGTGCAGGCGTGGTCCAGGAGGTGAAGGGATGAGTCTCAGGAGCGGCGCTGGATCGGCGGCAGGACTCATGCAGTTCTATCGCCACGCATGGCCCCATCTGCGTAGGGAGCGGGCAGGCATCGCGCTGGGCATCGGAACCCTGGTGTGCGGCACCCTGCTCCGCCTCCTTGAGCCGTGGCCCCTGAAATTTGTGTTCGACCGTGTGTTCAAGCCAGACGCCACGGGAAACGTCCTGCCGGGGTGGTCGGACGAGTGGCTCTTGCTGGCCGCGGCCGGGGCGGTATTGGTGTTCTCTGGCGGCAGGGCGTTGGCGGACTACGTGCGAACCGTGTCGCTCTCGATTGTGGGCAATCGGGTGCTCGCCCGCATCCGTGAAGAGGTGTTCGGGCAGCTGCAATGCCTGAGCCTTCAGTTTCACAACTCCGCGCGCGGAGGCGATCTGTTGGTGCGCGTGATCAGCGACGTGAACATGTTGAAAGACGTGGCGACCAGCGCGTTGATGCCCTTGATGGCCAATGCGCTCATTCTCGTGGGGATGGTCGCGCTCATGGTGTGGCTGCAGTGGCAGTTGGCCCTCGTGGCGTTTGCGACCCTGCCCCTGTTTTGGCTCGTCACGATTCGGCTCGGCAAGCGGATTCAAGAGGTCGCGAAGAAGCAGCGGAGGTGGGAGGGTGCCATGGCAGCCACGGCCTCGGAGGCGATCACCTCGATCAAGGCCGTGCAGGCGATGGCGCTCGAAGAATCGTTCAACGAGGCCTTCCGATCTCGCAGCAGCGCGAGCATCAAGGGGGACGCCAAGGGCAGTCGCCTCTCCGCCGGCCTTGAGCGCGGGGTGGAAGCACTAATCGCGGTGGCGACCGCTTTGGTGCTGTACCTGGGCGGCAAGATGGCGCTTGCCGGACAGATGACGCCGGGGGACTTACTGGTCTTTCTCACCTACCTTCGCCGTGTGTTCAATCCGCTCCAGGATTTCGCGAAGTATGCGGGCCGCCTGGCCAAGGCGTCGGCTGCGGCGGAGCGAGTGCTCGATCTGCTGCACCGCCACGCCGGCGTGGTCGACCTGCCGGACGCAAGGCCCATCGACATCGTTCACGGGGCCGTGCGGTTCGAGCACGTCGATTTCGGTTACGACGACGCGTTGGTGCTCCGGGACTTCGAATTTGCCATCGAGCCTGGCGAATGTGTGGCGATCATGGGCGAGTCGGGCCGAGGCAAGTCCACGCTGGTGCACCTGCTGCTGCGCCTCTACGACCCGACCAAAGGCGCCGTGAGGATCGATGGACACGACCTCAAGGAGTTCACTCTTGCCTCGCTGCGCACACAGATTGCGACGGTGATGCAGGACACGATCCTCTTCAGCGGCACGATTCGCGAGAACATCGCATTGGGCCGGCCCGACGCCGAGTTCGAGGAGATCGAGGCCGCCGCCAGATTGGCCAACGCCCACGAGTTTGTGATGGGCATGCCGCTCGGCTACGACTCCGTGGTGGGCGAGCGCGGGGTGACTTTGTCGAGCGGGCAGCGTCAGCGTCTGTCGATCGCACGGGCCGCACTCCGCGAAGCCCCAATCCTCGTGCTCGACGAACCTCTCACGGGGTTGGACGAGGAGAACCAACGAGAGGTAGGAGCAGCGCTTCGGCGTCTGGCTCGGGGGCGCACGACGCTCTTGGTCACCCACGATCCACACCACGCGGCCCAATGCGACCGCACGGTCGTTCTAGGCGGGCTGCAGGGTTCCGAGGGGGCACTCCATGCTGGCACGGGATGATCGCGAACTTGCAGCGAGGGATTCCGCGCTGACCGGGTTGGGAGCGGCCCTCGACCCACATGCGTTGGCCGCGTTGCTCGGCGAGGCGACCGGTCTCGACGTGCGCCCAGGCCGCGCGAGCTACGTTCGGTACAAACCCGGAACCAATTGCCTCGTCAAGCACACGGTTCGCGTTGGCAGCGAGGAGTTCGGGGTCTACGCAAAGGTGCATGGGGTCGAGGCGGTCGCCAAGTTGGACAAGGCCTCGGTCCGACATGCCCTTCCGAACGCGTTGGGATGGACACGTTGGGTGTTCGATCAGCTGGGCATGGTGGTCGTTGCGTTCCCGAATGACGACAAACTGAGGCGGTTGGGCAAGCTCTGCGGTCGCGCCGACGATCGCCTGCTCACAGCCTTTGGCAAACCGGCGGGCCTTCGGATCGACCAGGTGCTCGCCTACAAGCCCGAGCGCCGATTCACCGCGCTGGCGGTCAACCCCGAGGGTGTGCCCTCTGTCCTCAAACTCTTTTCGGCGGACACGTTCCGCGCGCGGGTTCCGGCGTGGAGTGCGCAAACCGCGCTGCAACTGCCCCGGGTAGTCGCTCAGCATTCCTTGCAGTGCGCGCGGCTGTTCAGTTGGGTTGAAGGCGTTCCCCTCGCAGAAGCCCTCGACAACCCCCGCATGGAGCAGGTGGCGGAAGGCCTCCGCTCGCTGCACGAATCCGCCGCGGACGGGCTGGAGCCGTACGAAATCGATGCGGAAGCGAACCAACTCAGGGAGGTCGCGGCATTCGTCGGAGCCCTTTGCCCCCCCCTTGAGCGGCGTCTGCAAGCCGTTCTCCAAGACGTGCTTGCCCGGTTGAAGGAAACCGATGTGGTGCGCACTCCGATCCACGGCGACCTCCACCTTGGCCAGATCATCATCGGTGAGGGTCGCATGGGCCTGATCGACCTCGACCGTGCGGGTGCGGGCGACCCCCACCGCGACTTGGGGCAAGTGATCGCGAGCCTCATCGTCGGGGGGGACGAGGGCGAGCAACTGGCGGCTACGATGCTCGACGCGTAC
>CAYJMZ010000073.1:7229-10812 GCA_964370995.1 uncultured Fimbriimonadaceae bacterium
CCGGCCCCCGAGTGGGTCGAGCGTGCGCCTGTTCACCGACGCGGCGCTGTTGCGGCTTCTGCCTGCGCCGTTCCGCAACCGCGAGAACGCGTGGGCGGAGCGGATCGAGACTTGCCTCGAACGGATTGAGGCGCGGATCGCACGCTCGAACCGGTGCGCGTTCCAGCAACTGATTGACAACGCCCTGGATCGTCCTGCTTTCGACCGAATTCGCCGGCTCCCGCAATTCGGAGGCACGGTGCGGGACATCAGCGCCCACCTAATTCGGAGCAAACCTCTCCGACGGTTCCTCGTACGCTACGAGATCGATCACGGATGCGGCACAGTCGCCGTTCTGGGCAAGGGGCGGGCCAAGGGTGTCGATCGACGCTCGATGGCCGTGTCCCGCGGGCTTGCCAGGGCCGCCGCCCGGTCGGGAGGGACATTCGCGATTCCCCTGCCGCTGGGCGTTGTGCGGGAGTCGAAGTTGTGGCTCCAGGAGTGCGCTCCCGGTTCGCCGCTGAGCTCGCACCTCGACCGTGATGGGGCCCGACTTGGGCGTCGGATCGCCGAAGCGCTGCACGGATTCCACGGTGCCGGCGTGCCCACCGACCGGCGCCACTCACGCGCAGACGAGTTGGGAATCCTCGACCAACGGCTGGGGGCAGACAACACGACCCTCGCAGCCCTTTGCCCGCACGTGGAGGAACTGAGGCTTCTTTGCCACACGGCGTCGCGGACGGTTGCCGTGGGTCCCATGGTGGGGATTCACCGGGATCTGCACCCCGACCAGCTGCTGATCGACTCCGACCGGGTCACTTTTGTCGATCTCGATCTCTACGCGCTCGGGGAGCCCGCGCTCGACGTGGGCAATTTGACGGCCCACGTGATCGAACTCGGCCTTCGGGTGCACGGGGACTCCGAGGCTTTCGCCGAGTTCAACGACTCCTTCATCGATCACTACGTGTGGCTGGCGGGCGAGGGCCTGCGCGAGGCGATCAGGCTGTACGAGCTGCTGTCACTGGCGAGGCTCATCGAAATCAGCGTCCGGTTGCCCGGGCGTTCGCACACCACCGAGCCCCTCGCACTTGCGTGCAGGGCGGGCTTCGACGCGCTCCTTGACGCGCACCCCCAGGAGACACCATGAGTCCAATTCTCTCGTTCCCCCTCGCCCTGGCTGCCGCGACGATTGCCATCCAAAAGCCGCAGACACCCCGCTGGGAGCTGTTCAGCAGCGTCGCGGGGGTGCTGGACACGAACATCGATCGCAACCAAGAGAGGACCCGTTCGGTCGGCAGCGTGCTGGGCCTTCTGGGCCGTTATCGCAGTTCTGGAGACAATCCGCTTTGGGCGGTGGACTACGACATCGCCGCGCACCAGTACAGCAACTCGGACAGTTTCGACCGGGTCAGCCACCGCCTGCAGGTCGTGTACGCGACCGCGTTGAATCGGCGTTGGGGGTTCGAACTTGCCGCCGAGGGCGCCGCCAAGGGGTCCACCGAGGACCGGGATCTGTCGAACCAACTGTCCGTGCAACCCGAGTTCAGCGTTCGCCTCAACAAGGCCGACAAACTGAGACTCAGGGTGGCGTTTCGCAAGCGCGATGCACCCGACGATCCGAGGCGTAACAGCACCAACAACTACGGCCAGATCGCCTGGCAGCGTCGCCTGGACCCCAACAGGCGCCTAGAATTAGGGCTCCGATACGAGGTCAACCGAGCGCAAAGTCCGCGCAACCACTACCTGCGCTGGACGTACAGTGTCGGCTACGACGCCCGGATCACCCCCCAAACCACGTTCAAGGCCGAACTGCGGTACCGCCCCCGCCTCTACACGAACCGCTTAATCGACAATGGAGGCAATCGGTTTGACGAGGGTTTTATCTTTGATCTGGGCGCGAAGCACCGGCTGAACGACCGAATGGAGCTCACCTTCAACTGGCGCGGGGAACTTCGAAACTCGAATGATCCCGACAAGGAGTTCGAGGGCCAAACGTTTCAAGTCGGCGCGACCTTTCGGTTCTGACCCGCCGCGTGCCCTCCGGACGAACACATTTGAGCAGGAACGCACGGGTCGGGATCCCACAGCGTCCGCATGGATAGGAGAAATGCAAGCGCCCGGGAAGGCCCCCCCCTGCCCTCCCATAGGCGTTGGAACAGGCGAATTTCAGGTGTTCGGAAAGCCCCGTCGCCTTCGTAGCCGCGATCGTCCCGATTGTCGGTCCGAGCCCGGAACACAGGCTGGGAGCCTATGCTACGAAGCGCCCCAAGGTTCCGGCGCCTATGGGACGGCAGGGTGAGGGGCCTCTCCGGGACTTACCGCAAGAACGTGCCTTCGTTCAGATCCTTGATCGCTTGCTTCAGTTCATCGTGGGTGTTCATGACGATGGGCCCGTACCACGCGACGGGCTCCTTGAGGGGTTTGCCGGACACGAGCAGGAACCGGATGCCGTGCTCGCCAGCCTGCACCACGATCTCATCGCCGCTTGAGAACAGCACCAGCGAGCGGGATCCGACTTCGGAGGGGGTGATCGACCCGTCGAGGCGCTCCGTGGGGATGGGCCGGGGGTCGGACGCGTCGGCGAACACGCCCTCGCCCTCGAACACGTAAGCAAACGCGCTTCGCCGGGTGTCCATGGCCAGCACCTTGCGCACGCCGGGCGGAATGGACACGTCGAGGTAGGTCGGGTCCGCGGCGATGCCGTCCACCGTGCCGCGCTTGCCCCAGAACTCGCCCGCGACCACCCGCACCTTGGTGCCATCGTCGTCGGTGACCTCGGGGATTTCGGCGGACTTGACCTCCTGGTAGTGCGGCGCGGTCATCTTGAGGGACGAGGGCAGGTTCGCCCACAACTGGAACCCGTGCATGCGCCCCTGCGCGTCGCCTTGGGGCATCTCCTGGTGGATGATGCCGCTCCCGGCGGTCATCCACTGGATGTCTCCCGCCGCGATCGCGCCCTTGTTGCCCATCGAGTCCCCATGCTCGACGCTGCCCGCGAGCACGTAGGTGATGGTCTCGATGCCCCGATGTGGGTGCCAAGGGAATCCCGCGAGGTAATTCTCGGGGCTGTCGTTGCTGAAGTCGTCGAACAGCAGGAAGGGGTCGAACGCCTCGGTGTCGCCGAACCCGAACGCCCGCTGCAGGTGCACGCCGGCACCCTCCAGCGTGGGGGTCGTGGGGATGACGCGGTCAACGGGCCTTATGGACATGCTTCTTGTTGTTACGTGGAAAATGCGCCTTCTCGTGCGGATTCTAACGCAGGGGGCGCAGGGGGGGCTGCTAAGGAGGATTCAGCAAGTGATCGATCACTGTGATAACCTCTCCGAGGTCGTGGGCGTCGAGGACTATGTCTGCACCGAGGTGGTACGCATCGAACACCTCGAGATTCGTTGGGTCCGATGCCAACACAACCACCGGCATGGCCTCGAAACGCGGATCCTCCCGGAGCTTCTTGAGGAGTCCCAATCGACCCATCTCGGAGTCCTCTTCTGCAATGACAAGCAAGCTCACCCGTGTCGTCTCTAGCACCGACCACGCTTCGATTGGCGATCCAAATGGAGAAACTCGGTAGCCCTATGCCTCCAACCCCCGGAAGAGAGCCATC
>CAYJMZ010000074.1:0-10721 GCA_964370995.1 uncultured Fimbriimonadaceae bacterium
CGGTCGGGGCGGGGGTTTGCGGGTGGGGGGGGGCGGGGGGGGCGGCTCGGGGGGGGGGTCCCGCGGCGGCGGGGGGGGGGGCGAGCGGGGTGGTTACCGCGGCGATCGGGACGACCGACCGCGCGACGACGCTCCCCGCGAGGAGGCGCCCCGCGAGCGGGAAGCCCCGCGCGAGGCGGCCGTCGAGGCGCCCTCCGTGCCGGATGCGTTTCCGAAGAAGCCTCGGGGCGGCGATGACGAGAACGTCAACGCGCGCTTCCGTCCGCGACGGTAGCGTCCCATGTAGCACAGGCTCCCAGCCTGTTGTCCGGATCCGGATCACAGGCTGGGAGCCTGTGCTACATGGGCCACGAGCCCGTGAAGAGAACGGACGCCAACCCGCGCACCGTAATCGGGGCGTCCCAGCGGTCCACCGAGACGTGGAGCGTGCCGCCCGGGTTGTGTACGGCGACGGTGCCGCCGCGCGCTTGGCGGCGAAGCCAGGCGACGGCGGCGGCGCTGCTGCCGGTGCCGCAGCCTTGTGTCTCGCCCGCGCCCCGCTCCCAGATGCGGATGCGCAGCGCGTCGTCGCCCTCGGGCATGGCCCAGATGACGCTGGTGCGTTCGGGGAACAGGGGGTGGTGCTCTAGTGCGGGACCGAGCCGAAGGAACGTGTCGTCGTCCGGCAAGGCGTCCGTGAACAGGATCGTATGTGTACTGCCGGTGCTCAAAGCGCTCACGACCAAACGCGAACCGGCAACCACCAGGGGCGCCTCGAACAGCTCTTGGGAACCGGAAGCGAGGGGCACGTCTACGGGAGCGAACGACGCGGCCCCGAGGCGCGTGCAGATCGTGCCGTCCTCGCCGCACACCTCGGCCGGCACGTCGCGCCCGAGCTGGCGGATCGTGAACGGGCTTGCCACGCCGCGATGGACCACCGCGAAGCGGGCCGCGCATCGAAGGCCGTTGCCGCAGAAGTCGGGGCTGCCGTCGGGGTTGAACATGCGCAGATCGAGCGGCGAAGTGCGCACGTCGAGCACCAGCAGCCCGTCGCTGCCCACCCCGAATCGACGCGGCGACACCAGGCGCGCCAGGTCGGGATAACGCTCGGGACCGACGCCCGCGGCTTCCAGATCGGCGGTTTCAAACAGCACGAAGTCGTTCCCGACCGACTCGACCTTCACGAAGGGCAATCGCGTCAACGCAGGGGCTCCAGATAGCACTCGGCGTCCTCGACCGTCGCGCGGAACCACAGACCGTCGGGGCACAGCAGAGGAAACCACCACGCGCTGGGCCGGTGGTTGGCCTTGCGCAGGCCCTTTGACGCCACTACGGCGTGCCGGATGAGGCGCATGCGCTTCAGTTCAGCCTCGGCTTCGATTTCCCGCCGCCGCCCGTGGGCCTGCTGCACGTCGCGCGAGGACACGATTTCGGCCTGCTTGCGGATCAGGCGGTGGATCTCGTTCTCGGTGTGCGCGAGGTCGTGCAGCGTGTCTTCCACGGCCTTGGTGAGGCGCCCGCGCTCGGCCGTCTGATCCGGATCGGGAGTGCGCTCGAACACCGCGGCGCGGAAGTGGACGCCTTTGGCGCGCTCCCGCAGCCCGCGCTCCTGCTTCAGCCCACGCAACGTCGCGTGCAACTCGAGCCGCTCGCGCCGCAACGCCTCGATGGACTCCTTGAGGCCCTCCAAGCGGTTGTGCAGATCCTCGTATTCGGCAGCGATCCCTTGCCAGAATCCCCCTACCGACGCGTCCAGGTGGCGGATCAAGTCGATCGGGCGCCTGAGCTGGCCGAGCGATTCGAGCAAGGCGTCTTGCTCGTCCGCGACCTGGCGCCACCGAGTGGAGAACGTGGGTGCGCACACCTCCTCGGCCCCGAACGGGCGCTGCAGCGGCTCGGGCAGGCGCAGCCACGCACAACACGTCCGCAGGTTGTCCCACGCCTTGTACCGCACGCGCAGGATCGGGTTCGGATGGATCGCGAAGCCCGCGGCCTCCAACGCTTGGTGCAGCTGGCGGCTCGAGGACACGTAGCTGCTCGCGCCCTCGTGGAACACGAACACGAACTCGCTGGCCAGCATGCCGATCAGGGTCACGGCTTTGCCCACCAGCGTGCAGCCGTCCCCAAACTTCGCCTCGATCGCCTGGGCAAGCTGGGCGAGGGATTCGATCGGCTTCTTGAGGCTGATGAACTGGGGTTCGCGCGCCATCACGATGATCGCGCGCGGGGCGATGCGCAGGGTGCCGCGTCCCAGGCCCGGCACCACGAGGTCGAACGGGATGGCGCGGGTCCCGAATCGGCCGAGGGCGAAGATCTCGGTGTCGCCGATCGCCGCGTCGTAGGCGTCGCACGCGGCCTGGCGCGACACGGGCTCCACGAACCTGCGCAAGAGGTCGAAGCGGGGCAGGCCGCACGTGCGCGTGTTGAAGCGCAGGAGTTCGGAGGTCGTCGTGGCCTCGAGGGGCACTTCGTGGTGCGCGCACATCTCGTAGAGGCGGGGCAACAGCCTCTTGTAGAACGTGCCGAGGGTGAGGTTCGGGGCGTCGGCCGCCTCGCAAAAGCGCGCGCGAAGGGTGTCCGCGACTTTGGCTGCCTCGTCCCGTCCTTCACCGCAAAGGCACTCGAGCGATGCGTCCAAGGCCCATGCCAGCGCGCTCTCAAGCTCGGGGAGGAGGGCGTGCATCGGCACCTCGGCGGTGACGGGCGGGTGTTCGTCGAGCGAAACGATGCCGCGCCATCCCCACGCCTCGGTGGCCTCGTCGAGCAGGTCTGGGCGCCGGTGGAGCACCTTTCCGAGCTTGAGGCCGGCTCGGAGCAGCAACTCGCGGGTCACGACGGTCTCGGATCCGAACAGCGACGAGAACTCGGCGGCCGCGCTCCAAAGGCCCTTGGTCGTCGTGTCGTTGTGGGCGACGGTCTTGAAGTGCCCCGGCCTGCGCTCGCCCGACGGGATCTTCGCAAAGTAGTCCGTGTCGTGCACGCCGGCCACCAAGGGCCGCGCGTATCCAAGGCGCCGCGACGCCAGCGCGATCCCCCCCTTCATGGGCTCGTCCCACAACACCGTTTGCCCGAGCGCCAAGAAGGGGGCGTCGGGTGCAACCGTTTGCAAATCGGACAGGGCCTGCTCGAGACTCAGCGTCGCACAAGGCATAAGGGCTCCACCATTCTACGCCAGTGCGGAGCGGGCAATCCCCCGGGGGAAAGGCTCAAAGGCGCTCGAATTCATTAGGGTCCCTAAGCAATAGGGCGCGAACGTCACCGGGAACGCTGATCGCCTTGCGCTCCGCCCCCATGAACACGTGCCACGTGTACCCTTCGGTGGTCGTGAGGCCCGTCCGGGTGTTTTCGACCTCGTATTCGAAGCGCAGTGCCGCGCGCTTGATCTGGGTCAGGCGCACGCGCACGACGATCAGGTCGTCGTACCTCACCTCGCCCCGGTAGTGCGCGTGCGCCTCGACCACGGGCAGTCTGAGGCCGCGCTCCTCAAGGCTCAGGTACGTGAACCCACGGTCCCGGCACCACGCGCCCCGCGCCTGCTCGAACCACGCAAAGTAGTTGGCGTAGTACGCGTGGCCCATCTGGTCGGTCTCGGCATACCGCACACGAATGTGCTCCTCGGTGGCGTGGTCCAGCATCGGTGAAGGTGATACCCGCCTTTGTGGTTTGTGGTTTGTGGTTTGTAGTTTGTAGTTTGTGGCCGTCTCCCCACGAACCACGAACCACGAACCACGAACCACGAACGATGGACGACCCGGACCCTAGCCCAGCGATTCGTATGCGGCCTGCACCTCGGGGTGGGCGGCGACGAGGGCTTCGACTTCCGAAGCGGGTGGGAGGAAGGACGTGCCACCGTACGCGCGGCATGCGAGGGCGCCGGCGGCGGCGGCGAACGCTGCGGTGCGGCTGAGCGGCCAATCCTGGGACAGGCCGAAGAGCATGCCTGCGCGGAACAGGTCGCCGGCACCCGTGGTGTCCACCACCGAGGAGGCGGGGAACGTCGGCAGGGCGCGAACGGGCACACCGGGACCTCCCAGCCAGAACTGGCGGGGACCATCCGTCAGCACTCCGAAACATCCATGGCGTTCGATCCACGAGGTGAGCCACGCCGCGTTTCCCACGTCCTCGGCCCGGGTTCCCACCCAGTCGGTGCTGCTTTGCCACCAACCGCCCGCGGGGATGCTGTCGGACCCGTGCACGAAGTCCATCGCGTACACGCGCATGCCCGCCTGGTGGGCGGCGAGCAGTGCCGCGCGTGAAGGGGCGTCCATGTTCGGATCGGCGGTGAACCAGGCGCCGGGCTCGAAGGGAAGCGAGTCGACGGGTTCGCTCGGTCCCATCGAAGAGAAACCGCGGCCAAACATGGTGCGCTCGCCGTCGGGAGTGACGTACACGTCGGTCTCGGGGGTGCGCCCACCGCCGAGCGACACATGGTCGACCGGCAGCTTGTGATCGGTGAGGAGCTGCAGCAGTCGCTCGCCCTCCGGAGGATCGCCCAGCATGTTGCCGCACAGCGCAATGCGGGCGCCCCACGTCTGGAGCGCCAGGGCGGTGTTCGCGGCCTCGCCCCCGAGCAACAGGCGCTCCGATTGGATCTCCACGTACCCACCGGCACCGGGCAGGGTTGGAACGCCGCGCAGGCGATCGAGGCAGATCGTTCCAAAGACGAGCACCACTACGCTCCGGAGGATACCGGGCCGCCAGGTACCCTCAGCCGTGATCGGTTTGCAGGTGGGCTCGGCGTTCGTGCTGTGGATCGCCTATGGGTTGTTGCTCTGGCGGCGGTCCGACGCGGTGCGCGCCTATGCGGGCAAGGGTTCGAGGACTGCGCGTGCGATCCGGGCCGCCGCGATGCTGTTCGGGGGTGCCGCGGCGTTGCTTGCGGTGCTCGTGCAGGTTCAAAATGGCGGCGGGTTCACCCCCTCGGGCATGGCGGGTTGGGCGTGGTTCGTGGTCGCGGGGGCTGGACTGGTGTTCGTGCACCTGCAGACCATGGCCGCGGCGATGTTGGTGCTTCTCGTGCAAGAGCCCGTAACAACAGGGGTGCGCCCCGCGTCCGTACAGCAGGATGCGAAGGAGTCTGGAAATGGCGATGCGTAGGTTTGGAGTGTTGGTGGTGGTCTTGGCGATGGCAGGCGCGGCGTTCGCGCAGGTCGCGGGGGATGATCGGGCCAAGCGGAGCGACGAGATCCTCGGCAAGATGCGGACGATGGAGCTGACCAATCAGATCCTCCCGCTGTTGTTGACCAAGGAACAGCTGCGCGACCTGTTGCCTCCGATTGAAAAGGCGCGGCTTGCGGTCAAACAGGCGCAGGCCGAAGAGTTCGGGGTGCTGAAGACCTATGAGGCCAAACTCGACGCGGCGATCAAGGACGCCCTCGAAAAGGGCCAGATTCCGGGCCGTGCGATGCTGATCGAAATGAACCGCGTGCTGACCGCGCTGAGCATGAAACGACGCGCGATCGCGGACGAGAACGTCGCCACCGTGCTGGCCGCGGTCGACAAGGTGATGAACGTGGGCCAGCGCAAGGCCGCCGCCAATTCGCTCGATCCGAAGCTGTTCGATCCGACGCTCAAGGTCGAAGAGATGAAGGAGACCGACAAGGTCCGTTTCTTCGTCGGCGAGATCCTCCTCGACCCGCTCGCGTACGACATCCTGGTGAAGCTCAGCCTATAGAGGAACCCGTTACGGCGAGGTGCGGCGGACTTCCAGGTTCATCTCGGACACGAGGTCGCGCTGCGCGTCTCGGAACGCCTCGAGTCGGGAGGCGGTTTCGGGGTCGTCGTTTCCCAGGATGCGCACGGCGAGCAGCCCCGCGTTGCGCGCGTTGCCGATTCCCACGGTAGCCACAGGCACGCCGGCGGGCATCTGCACGATGGAGTACAGCGAATCCTGGCCTGAAAGGGCCTTGGTGGTGCCGGGCACGCCGATCACCGGCAGAGTCGTCAACGACGCGACCATGCCGGGCAGGTGCGCGGCCCCCCCCGCACCGGCGATCACCACGCGCAGGCCGCGCTGGCGGGCAGTTTTGGCGTACTCGACCATCCGCTCGGGCGTGCGGTGGGCGCTGACCACCTCCATCTCGTAAGGCACGCCGAACTCTTCGAGCACATGCGCGGCAGGCAACATGGTCTCGAGGTCGCTCTGGCTTCCCATGATGATGCCGACGACGGGGTCCGCCATGGCGCGAGGATACCGCGTCAGCGTCGCGTGGCTTCCGCGATTGCCTCGGCGTACCGGCGGCTCGCACCCGCACTCGCGGCGACGAACGCGCGCGCGGCAGCGCCCATCTTTGCGCGGCACGACGGGGTGTCGACGAGTTCGCGCATCGCCGCGGCGAGCTCGGCCGGGCACGCGCACACACGGGTGGCGCCCGCCGCCGCCGCGCCCGCCGCCACATCGGCGAAGTTCTGCATGTGCGGGCCGTGCAACACGGGCTTGCCGTGGGCCAGCGGTTGGAGGATGTTCTGTCCACCGTGGTTGGCGAATCCGCCTCCGACCACCACCACGTCCGCCACCGCGTACACCTGCGACAGCTCGCCGTACGTGTCGAGGATCACGTACGCCCCTCCCTCGCCTTTGGAGCGCAGGCCCGGCGTGCAGCACCGCTCGCGCACCGCCTCGGCCAGCATCGGCACGCGCTCGAGGTGGCGCGGTGCGTGCACCACCGCCACGCGCTCGAGGCCCAGGCGCTGCAGGGCGTCCAGCACGAACGCCTCCTCCTCCTCGCCGCGCGTGGAGCCGATGACGATCACGGGCCGACCCTCGGGCAGGCCGAGCTCGGCGCGCCATGCAGTGGGGTCCGCCTCTAGCCCCTCGAGGGCCTGGTCGAACTTCGCGTTGCCCAGGCACTCCACGCTCCTGGCGCCCAGTGCGACGATGCGCTTCACGTCCGTGGGGCTTTGCATCAGGCACCGGTCCACGTTGCGCAGGAGTGCGCGATAGAACGCGCGGACGCGCATCGCTCGGGGGAAGCTCCGATCGCTCACGCGCCCGTTGACCAGCAGCGTTGTGGCACCCATCTCCTTCGCGGCCCACAGGAAGTTGAACCACAGTTCGGTTTCCATCAACGCGACGACCTCCGGCCGTACCCGCGCCATCGCTGCGAGTTGAAACCGAACGACGTCGAGGGGGAAGTACACGAGGTGATCCACCAAAGGCAGCGCCTGGTCCCGCGCGGTGGCGTGCCCGCTGCTCGTGGTCACGCTGAGCACAATCTCGTGCCCGGGCAGCAGTCCTCGGAGTTCTTTGAGGATGGGAAGGGCGGCCACAACTTCGCCCACGGACACCGCGTGCAGCCACACGCGCCGCGCGTTCTTGTCCCTGGGGATCGGCAGATTGCCCTGGCGCTCGGCCCAGTTCGGCTTCTGCTTGCGCCTCGCGGAGCGCCAAAGCATCCACGGCACCCAGAAGGGGCTGAACAGGGTGAGCAGGAAGTTGTAGAGCAGGAACACTACGTGAAGGCCTTGCCGGTGATGCGCTCGTACGCCTCGACGTATTTTGCGCGCGTGCTGGCGACGATGCGGGGGGGGAGCTCCGGGCCTGGGGGGCGCTTGTCCCAACCGATCTCCTCGAGGTAGTCGCGGACGAACTGTTTGTCGAAACTCGGCTGCGGACCCCCTGGTGTGTACAAGTCTGACGGCCAATACCGAGAGCTATCCGGTGTGAGGGCCTCGTCGATCCAGATCAGGCCATCGCCGCAGAGCCCGAACTCGAACTTCGTGTCCGCGAGGATGAGCCCGCACGACGCGGCGTGGGCTGAGGCGCGGCGAAACAGCTCGAGGGTCCAGGTGCGTGCGGTCTCGGCGATTTCCCGGCCCACAAGGTCCACGGCCTGCTCGAACGAGATGTTCTCGTCGTGCCCTTCCTGAGCCTTGGTGGCTGGCGTGAAGATCGGCTTGGGGAGTGCGCCGCTCTCGGGGATGCCCGGCGGAAGATCGAGGCCGTGGATCGCCCCGCCGCCCGCCCGGTACTCCTTGTACAGCGAGCCCGCGAGGTAGCCGCGCGCCACGCACTCGATGGTCAGCGGCACGGCCTTGCGCGGATGGGTGCATCGGCCGGCGAGTTCGGGCAGGGCCGCGCCGATTGCATGGGACACCGCCGCATCGTCCGTCGCGATCACGTGGTTCGGGCACACGTCGTGGAGTTGAGCGAACCAGAATGCGCTCATCTGGTTCAGGATCCGGCCCTTGTCGGGAATGCCGTTGGCCATCACCGCGTCGAACGCCGAGATTCGGTCCGTGGCGACGATCAAGAGGGAGTCGCCAAGGTCGTACACTTCGCGGACCTTGCCCCGCCTCGGGGGTGGAAGGCCGGGAAGCGCGGTGCTCAACAACTCGGGCATGACCCGATTATGACGTCCCGCGCTGGGCGGGCGATCGGCGCGCGGTCTCCGAGGTCGCCGCGGACGCAAGCACCCGCTCCAAGAGCTCCTCGACTGCGGCGTGATACCGCTCGGGGTGGATCCAGCGGCCTTCGGAGTGGCCGCAGCCTGGAAGCCACACAAGAGCGGAGCCGGGGCACGCGGCGTGGTTCCGCTCGGCCTCGGATGGGAGGGCGAGGTCGTCCGCATCGCCGTGGATCAGCAACACGGGCACGCCGACCACGCGCAGGCTGTCCGCGACGTCGACGCGGGCGGGGTTGCAGCGCAGCACGGGCAGCGCGAGGATCACGGTGGGCGCGAGCACCACGCTGAGAACTTTGCCGCCGAGGAAGCGCCACCAGCCCAGCATGCCGGACAGCAGGGTCGAATACGCGCTGTCGAGCACAAGCCCTTGGGCGAGGCCGGGGCACTGAGCGGCGGCGAACGCGGATGCCGCCGCGCCCATGCTGCTGCCGATCAGCACGACGGGCACCCCAGGCACCCGTGTTCGCGCCCACTCCGCCGCGGCGCGTACGTCCGCGGTCTCGCGTACGCCGAACCCGCACGTGGCGCCGCCGCTCTTGCCGTGGGCGCGAAGGTCGATGGCGACACTCGCCACCCCCAGGCGCGCGAGGTGCACGGCGAGGGGCACCAGTTCGCACCGGTTCATCATGTACCCGTGCGCCATCACGGCGACCACCCGCGCGTTCGGGGGCTCGATCCACCAGCCTCGGAGCGTGTGCCCCTCCGCCGTGGCGATCGACACCTCCTCCTGCGGGGCGCCCAACGCTCCCGGGGAGAGGAACACCGGCGTGCGGAACGGGCGCACGCTGAACCACGCCACAGCGGCCAGGATGAGCCCGTAAACGCCGAGAACAATGAGAATCCAAGTCATGGGGAGTGGTCGGAACGCCCGCGTTTTGCTAGAATGGATCGATCCGATGTTCGCACTGAACTTCTACTCCGACCTCTACGGCGACGTCCTGCGCAACAACCGCAAGACGGCAACCATTCGGCTTGGCGACAAGTCTGACAAATACAACGGCGGCATGTTGGTGTGGGTTACGGTGGGGCCCCGATTTGCGCGTCGTCAGAAGCTTTACACCGCGATCATCGACCGCGTCGAGACCAAGACGATCTCCGAGCTCTCTCCCCGGGACATCGAGCGTGAAAACCCAGAGTTCCGCACGCAGGAAGACGTGATCGCGATGCTGGAGCGCATCTATGGCGACTTCATCACGCCGGAGCACAAGGTCACGGTCATCTACTTCTCCCGAGTGGACGACTGAGCGCTCCTATAGTGCATCACAGGTCCTTCTCCACACCACTTCGCCCCCTTTTTCGAAAAAGTACCTGTCAATTGAGGGAAACCTGTCATATCATATAGGTGGATGGAACAGGCTGACCTACGCGCCGAACTTGTCCGCAAACAGGTTTTCGGCAACAACATCCATGCGGTGGTGGAAGTGATCGAGCCCAACGGGGATCGGTGGACGATGAGTTGCGACCTCGAGGAGGTCGGCCACCCCGAGATGCGCTCGTCCGTGGGGGGCGAGCCCGAGGGGTACAGCTACCTCAACCAGCGCTACGGCAAACGCTCGTTCTCGCAGGCCGTGGTGCGGGCGGTGTTGGACTCGCCCTCCGCGCCGTCCGACTCCCCCGGCTTTTAGCGCCCCCAGACGCTTCGTTTGGGAAATCCCGCGCTTCTTTCTCCCTCTGGCGCCCGTCCCTGCCTGTAGAGCCCGCAACGTCGGGTGGATGCACCTATGGAGAACGAACCGATGCGACCTGAAAACCTCTTCGAGAACCAGGCGACCATCAAGGTACTTGGCATCGGCGGCGCGGGCAGCAACGCCGTCAATCGGATGATCCAAGAGGGTGTGATGGGCGTGCAGTTCGTGGCGATGAACACGGATGCGCAGGCCCTGAACCTCTCCTACGCCCCGTGCAAGTTCCAATTGGGCGCCGACCTGACACGCGGCCTCGGTGCGGGTGGGGACCCGTCGGTGGGCGAGCGGGCCGCGCGCGAGAGCGAGGCCGACATCCGCGAGGAGCTTCAGGGCTGCGATATGGTGTTCATCACCGTGGGCATGGGCGGCGGTACGGGCACAGGTGCCGCGCCGGTGGTCGCCGAGATGGCGCGCCAGTTGGGGATCCTCACGGTCGGCGTGGTCACCAAGCCGTTCTTGTTCGAGGGTCCGAAGCGCCGCCGGCTCGCTCAGGAGGGTGCGGATCGCCTCAAGGAGCACGTGGACACGCTCATTACGGTGCCGAACGATCGTTTGCTGAGCGTGGTCGAAAAGCGCGCGACCATGCAGCAGGCGTTCGCCGAGGCCGACGACGTACTCCGGCAGGGCGTGCAGGGCATCAGCGACATCATCC
>CAYJMZ010000075.1:0-10651 GCA_964370995.1 uncultured Fimbriimonadaceae bacterium
ATCGGGGGGAGGGCAGGGTGGGGGGCCAATCCGGCAGGCGTTCGGGATGCCCGGAGCCCCTCACCCCTTTCCCCTCTCCTCGATCGCGGACTCCGGGGAGAGGGGGACACTGGCGGCAACGTCTGGCCACCCCGATCGCCCGACTCTCGCCCAAGTTCACGGCTATGGGAGTGGGGGCTGGGGAGTGCGGAATCCGGATCCGTCCCCACTCCCCAGCAGGAATCTCGCGCGCCGGGCACGAAAGGGAGATCCATGCTTGCATCGCTTGTGCTCGTCCTCGCGCTCGCCCCACAGGGGAGCCTCGCCGATCTTGCCCACGCCCAGGAGGGGCGCAGCATGCGTGCGACCTCCTCGTTTCGCGCCGGTGCGGACGGGCGTTACGATCCGAAGGCGCCGCCTCTGGGCAACCTCCTGGAGCGCAGCAACTCGGACAACTTCCGCGTGGCGCCTGGGCAAACGCACGTGGTGATGGACGTCAAGGGCCCGGGCGTGATCACCCACATGTGGTTCACGTTCCTCGGACCCGAGCCGCAGGGGTGGGCGCCCCAAGGTTCGGCGACGCACCAGGACATGCTCCTGCGCATCTACTGGGACGGCAGCGACCGCCCCGGAGTCGAGGCCCCCCTGGGCGACTTCTTCGCAAACTGCTTCGGCAGGCGCGACCAAGTGATCAGCAGCCCCGTGATCGTCGAGGATGCGGACTCTTACAACTGCTTTTGGAACATGCCGTTCCGAAAGTCGGCGCGCGTGGAGGTCGTAAACCAGGGCGACAAGCCCATCAACCTCCTTTACTACAACGTCGACTGGATTCTGAAGACGTCGCTCGCCAAGGACACGCCCTACTTCTACGCGCAGTACCGCCAGGAGTATCCCGCGAAGCACGGGGAGGACTACGTGGTTCTCGACACGAAGGGCAAGGGGCACTACGTGGGCACCGTGCTTGCCGTGCGCACGCGCAGCCCCAGCTGGTTCGGGGAGGGCGACGAGAAGATCTACATCGACGGCGAGAGTGCCCCCTCGATTTGGGGCACGGGCACTGAAGACTATTTCCTATCCGCCTGGGGGCTGAAAACCACGAGCACGCCCTACTTCGGGGTGCCGTATTTCGACCAGTGGGGCATCGTCGGCGGCCACACCAGCGCGTATCGGTGGCACGTGCAGGATCCCCTCGTGTTCCAAAAGGGCATCAGGGTGTCCTTCGAGCACTTCGGGTGGATCTCTTCGGATGAGAACCCGGACCACAAGACCATGAGTTGGAACGAGCGCGAGGACGATGTCTCCAGCGTGGCGTTTTGGTACCAAACCGGCCAACCCACCTTCGCCGCACGCGCGCCGTCGGGGCCGGAGCGCCGTCTGCCAAGCTTGGAGCGGCAGATCGTCCTGGCCACGGGTCCGGGCACCACGCATGGAAAGGGGGCGGTCGAGGCGCAGGGCATGCCGCACTTCGACGCGCCCCAGATGCTGTACCGCCCGGAATCCGAAGCCGACGCGTGGCTCGAGATCCCGTTTTCCGTGGACAAGAAGGAACCCCTGAGGCTGTTGCTCGACGTGACCAAGTCGTACGACTATGGGCGCTACAAAGCATTCCTGGTGCCCCATGTCGAAGGGGTTCCCCCAATCCCGGTGCCCCTGGGCGGAGTGATCGACCTCTACAGCGCGGAGATCGCAGGGGAAGAGGTGCACCTGCTCGACTTCTGGCCCGCGCCCGGACAGTACACGTTGCGGCTCGAGTGCGTCGGCAAGAACCCCCAATCCGGTGGCTATTTCCTCGGGTTGGAGTCGGTGCGCCTGCGGGAACGGCGCCCGCGCGTGACGACTTTTGGGTTTGATCGGGACCGAGAGTGGTGGAAGGAGCCCGTGCTCTACCGTTAGGAGAAGTGTGGACGTGCGTTTGTGGGCGCTGAACGCGTAACATGCGGAAGGCAGGACCAACCTGGGGGGAGAGGGGGAGAGGGATGAAGCTCACAAGCCGCAAGGAGACCGTGGTTTACGATTTGCTCGAGAAGCAGGCGATGGTCGCCAGGCGCAGTTCCGAGGCGTTCGTGGCCATGGCCGGCGACTTCGGGAACCTGGCCCACTACGCCGCGATCCTCGACAAATTGGAGGACGACGGCGACGATCTGACCCACGAGCTCCAGAACCGCATCACGACGATGTTCATCACGCCTCTGGACAAGGACGACCTCCGAGAGCTGAGTCAGGCGCTGGACGACGTGACCGATCTGATCGAGGCCGCCGCCGCCCGCGCCGAACTCTACTCCCTCACGGGCCCGCGGGAGGACTTGCGCAGCCTCGTCAACATCCTTGACCAGTTGACCGACCTGACCGAGGCCGCCGTCAAAGAACTCCGCAACGGATTCGCGAAGTCGGAGACCTTACGAGCCACGCTGAAGGAGATTCACACCGTCGAAAACCACGGCGACCGCGCCTACCGCACGGCCCTCAAGACGCTTTTCGAGGACCCCGGCGTGGACGCTCTGACGGTGATCAAGTGGAAGGAGATGTTCGACCGGATCGAGTCCGCGTCGGACAAGTGCGAGCACATCGCGGCCATCATCGGCATGATCATCGACAAATATGCCTGAATTGTCCCTTCTCCTCGTGTTGGTCGTGGTCGGCGCGTTGGTTTTCGATTACATCAACGGCTTTCACGACACCGCAAACGCCATCGCCACGGTCGTGTCAACGCGCGTGCTGACGCCGACCATGGCGATCCTGATGGCGGGGGCCCTCAACTTCGCCGGCGCGATGGTTGCCACGCACGTGGCCAAGACGATTGCCGGTGGGATCATCAATCCGGTTCAGGCAACCGAGACCGTCGTGTTGGCGTCCGTTCTTGGCGCGATCGCGTGGAACTTGATCACGTGGGTCTATGGCATTCCGTCCAGTTCGTCGCACGCGCTGGTCGGTGGCCTCGTGGGCGCCGGCCTCGCGAAGGGCGGCGTGGACATCGTGACGTGGCATGGACTGCTGGACAAGGTGATCTACCCCCTCTTCGGATCGCCGATCGCGGGGTTCCTCGTGGCGTTCATGACCATGAGACTGATCGCGCGGGTGGCCTGGAATGCGCACCCCGCCCGTGCCAGCGGCGCCTTCCGGAAGCTTCAGCTAGTTTCATCTGCCCTGATGGCGTTTTCGCACGGTCAAAACGATGCCCAGAAGAGCATGGGCATCATCACGCTGGCCCTGTTTTCTGCGGGAGCGCTGGACAAGGCCGAGGTTCCCATGTGGGTTAAGATAGCGTGCGCCACGGCGATGGCCCTTGGCACCGCCGCGGGCGGCTGGCGGATCATGAGGACCCTTGGCCACAAGATCATCCGGCTCGACCCGGTGCATGGTTTTGCGGCCGAAACGTCGGGCGCGGCGGTGATCCTCGTCGCGAGCCACTACGGGATGCCGATTTCCACCACCCACGCGATCACAGCGTCGATCTTCGGCGTAGGCGCCTCCAAGCGTGCTTCGGCCGTCCGTTGGCAGGTGGCCCGCAACGTGGTCGTCGCGTGGTTTGTCACGATCCCCGCCACCGCGGCGTTCGGGGCGGCCTCGTTTGCCGTGCTCAACCTGATCTGGCCGGTGCCGTTAAGATGACAGAACAAGCCCCCT
This sequence comes from uncultured Fimbriimonadaceae bacterium, assembly GCA_964370995.1. Lineage (GTDB taxonomy): Bacteria > Armatimonadota > Fimbriimonadia > Fimbriimonadales > Fimbriimonadaceae > JAMLGR01. The sequence goes on from CAYJMZ010000075.1 coordinate 3,604, forward strand.
ACGAATTGCGAGCCGCATCTTGGCAACTTGGCGCCCCGGTTGCCTTCGATGTCCCGGAGGAGAGTTGCGGTCGAGGCTGCCAGGACCTCACCTGGGTGATGATCGTCGCGCACGATGTCGAAGCCGCCTCACGAATGCTGATCGAGCGGTATGACTTTCACCCCCTGGCGGCCGAGGACGCGCTGAGCGGCAAAGAGCGCCCCCACTTGCATGAGGCTTCCGACCACCTGTTCCTCTCCGCGCCCGCCATTGGCGACCATAGCGGGAGATTTCGTTACGACGAGGTCGGCGTGTTCGTCGCGGAAAAACTGGTCGTGACGGTGACGACGCTGAAGGTGCCCGTGGTGATCGCGTGGTTTGAACGGTGGGCCCGCTCGCCGGCAACCGTGGGCGACTGTCCGGCACTGATCCTCCACGCCCTGCTCGATGCGATTATCGACGACTACTTTCCCGCCTTGGATACGATCGAGCATCAGGCGGAGAGCATCGAAACGGTTCTGATCAAGGGGAAGGAGGCCTCGGTGAAGGACATCATGCGCCTCAAACGCAGGCTCCTCGAGATGCGGCGCCAACTATCCCCCTTCCGCGACATCATGAACGGCCTTCTGCGAAGGGACTTGATGCTTATCGGGCCCTCGGCGCGGCCCTATTTCCAGGACCTTTACGACCACACCCTTCGGATTCTTGAATCGATCGATTTGAACCGGGACATCCTCACGACGCTGTTCGACGCGCACCTGGCCACGGTGAGCAACCGGCTGAACGAGGTGATGCGCACGATGACCATGGTCGCGACGGTGCTGATGACGGCGGCGTTCTTCACCGGGCTCTACGGGATGAACTTCAAGCACATGCCGGAACTCGAGTGGGTGTTCGGCTATCCGGCCGTGTGGCTCGTGATCCTGCTCTCGGTGGGCGGCGAGATGTGGGTCTTTCGGAAGAAGGGGTGGATGTAGGCTCGCGTTTCCGCCTCGCCTATATAAGAGTCAATCGTCGCCCGCGGCGTCTGTCCACGCACTCTTGAATCGGAACGCCGTCATTTGGGAGTGCGGCGATTCATCGGCGCTGTCGCAACGTCCGGCCAGCCACCGTGCAAGCGGAGCGCCAACCAGGATCCCTGTACGCCGATGAATCGGCCAGAGAACCAAAGCGCGGATGAATCCACGCACTCCCAAGGGGGCTCGCAGAGGACGCAGGGAAGATTACTCCGTGGTTTCTGCCTCGTCTATGATCGGGGTCATCGACGCCATCGAAAGCGCCCCCCACAATGGACGGGAGATGGTGGGAGGGGTGTGGTGAGTCGTCGGTATGCCGTTCTGGGGGCCGGTCTGCAGGGCACGGCCGTGGCTGGGGACCTCGCGAGGTACGGCGATGCCGAGCGAATCGTGTTGGCCGATGTCGACCGGGACGCGGTGGTGGCGGCCGCGGCGCGCGTTTCTGGTGCCGACCACGCCCATCTTGACGCGGCCGATCCCGTGGCCGTGGCGCACCTGTTCGAGGGCGTAGACGTCGCCGTGTCCTGCCTCCCGTATTGGATGCACCCGGGGCTCGTCACGCCCGCTCTGGAGACCCGCACGTCCCTGCTCGATGTCGGCGGCGACTCCGATGAGGCACTCGCGACCCTGCAACGCCACGAGGAGGCCGTGTCCGCGGGTGTCTGCGTGGTCACCGACGCCGGGCTGGCGCCCGGGCTGGTGAACGCGATGGCCGTGCTCGGCATGGAGCGTTTCGAGCGTCCGCGAACGGTCCGGCTCTATTGTGGCGGCCTCCCGGCCCACCCCAGGCCGCCGCTGGGGTACCACGCCGTGTTCAGCCTCGACGGACTCGTGTCGGAATATCGCGACGTGTGCTATGCCGTTCGCGGCGGTCAAGTGGTCGCCGTTGACCCGATGACTGGCCTCGAAACGCTGCGATGGCCCGGTTTGGGCGAGATGGAGGCGTTCGTCACGAGCGGCGGGAGCGGCACCGCGCCATGGAGTGTGGCATCCAAGGTCGACAGCTACGAGTACAAGACACTACGATTTCCGGGGCACTGCCGGGCGGTGCTCGAGCTCTTCGACCGCACCCCCCGCGGCGAGTGGGAGGCGGCCATGGAGCGGGCGCTTGAGGGGCCGCCGGACACCGACCAGGTGCTGTTGCGCGTGGAGGTCGAAGGGGAGGTCGGGGGTCGTCAGTGCGTGTGGTCGGCACAAGCACACGAAGCGCACGACCCCGCTGCCGGGCTCACCGCCATGCAGCGCATGACCGCGTTTCCAGCAGCCATTGCCGCAATCGAGATCGCGCAAGGGCGTGTGCCCCGAGGCTGCCGGTCGTTCGAGCAGGCCGTAGGCGGCACCCTGCTCGTGCAGGAGCTCGCACGTCGGGGAATCCCGATCAAGATCTCCGATTGCCGCTAGTGGTAGGTCAACATCTAATCTTCGGGTAGGGGACTCGATGCGGTGTCGGTCCCTTTTGGGAGTGCGCGAGCTTGCTCGTCGCCTTGCATTCGAGCGGCTTGCCGCGAGTCCGGTGAAGAACCGCCGACAAGTCGCCGGGGTGAATGGCGACGAGCAAGCTCGCGCACTCCAAACGGGACCGAGTCGGGAACCCGAATTCTTAACCTTGACGGACATCTAGGGCCAAGGCTTGGACTCGAAGCGTGCCGACAGACGCCGGGCGGCCTCCGCGCACGTCTGGGCTTCCTCTTCCCGCCCTCTTCGGTGCAGCGCCACGCCCAGCCAGTAGTGCGCTTCGGCGAGTCCCGGGCCGAGGCTTGCGGCCCTCTGCAGGTAGCCCGTCGCAGCGAGGTTGTCTCCCGCATCCAGGCTCAGCCGTCCGAGCCAATAGCACGCGCCCGCGTGGTTCGGATTTCGCTGGACGGCTTGCCGAAGCTCTGCGCGGGCGCCGTTTGGGTCGGAGCACGCGAGCCGCACGAGGCCCTCGGCGTACGATGCGTCCTCCGCGCGATCCGCCCCGGAGCCCACGCGCTGGGCGCGCTTGCCGTCGCGCGTCTCGGCGAGGAGTTCGAGCAGTGCGATGCGCGCCGACGATCGGTTCGGGTCGCCCTCGAGTGCGGCCTCTAGCGCGCGCACGGCAGCCTCCGGTTCGTTCCGCTCGCGCCGGACCCACGCGTCGAGCACACACGCATCCACCCAAATGGCTACCGGGGTGCGCGATTTCCGGGGCGCCACGACCACAGGTGCGAGCACCTCTGCGGCCGCATCGAGGCCCCCTTTGCCTAGTTCGATCCGCGCGAGGCGGACCCGGGCCTCCCAATCCGACCCGTCGTAGCCCACGATCCGTCGCAGAAGGGGCTCAACCGATCCGGGCGTCTCCTCCAACGTGTAGAGGGACGCGAGCATGCGGTCGAGTTCGAGCGGCTCGACGAACCCGAGGGTCCTCGCCGCCTCCAGGTGTCGAATCGCCGAGGCGCGCGTGGCTGGGTCCTGAACGGCTGCCCTGCCGAGTTTGGCGAACTCCCGAGCGCCGGTGGCCTCGTGGTAGCGCACGACCCCGCTGTGCGCCGTCGCCAACACCATCACGATCGCAACGAGCGCAAATCCGCGTCCGGACCGAGTCAACGCACCCTGCGTCTTGAGCTGGAAGTTGTTGAGCCGGAGGTGGGGGCGGGTTGCAAGCCTCGCTCCAAGCACGGCGACGTAGGCCACACACACCGCCAAGCCGAGGGCCAACAGGAACGGCACGCCAAAGTAGAGTCCCCTGAACGCCACGAACGCGCCCGCGAACACCCCCCCGAGCGCGAGATCTTCCCCCCATGAGAAATCGTACGAGGGGCCGGCGGCGCGACGCTTCATCAAGGCGAGCGGGCCCAACCCGAACTTGAGATCGCCGTCCGGACATGCGGCGACGCAGTCGAGGTCGCGCAGGCACCTCGAGTCGACGACCATGCGGTGCCGCGCCAACTCCTCGTGCACGCGCACGTGCGACTGGCACACCGAAGTGCAGATCCCGCAGTCCAAACACCTCTGCGCATCGACGCCTTGCTTCAAGCGGATGCGTCCGGGCGCGAAGCGGTCTGCTGCGCCGAAAAGCACGCCGTAGGGGCACACGTACTTGCAGAACGAGCGGGTCCCGAGAAGGTAGACGACCGCGAAGCCGCACACCGCGAACGTCGCCAGCGCCACCAACGGACTCGGGAGATTGCGCCAGAAATCCGTGGTCACGAACGACGCCCACCGCTCGTTCTCCCCTGCGACGCGAAATACCGGGGCAGGCGTCCCCTGCGCGATTCGCACGACGTGGGGCCAGACGAACATGTACACAAGCGCCGCGGGGGCAACCAGCAGCAAGAGGCGCGAGCGCACGGGCTTTGGATGAATGCGCGCCTTCGCAAGCAGCCACGCACACAGGTCCTCGAGGGCGAGGATGTGGCAGCCCCAGGAGCAGAAGAACCTGCCAAACACGAGCGTCCCGATCACCGCGGCGGCCATGAACAGGAAACCTGCCGTGACGATGCCGAGTTCGGCGGTCACCATCACCTCGTGTAGTTCGAGCGGGGCGAGGGTGCGACCCGTTATCTTCCAGTGGGCGATGTGCAGGGCGATGAGCACGTAGACGCCGCAGAGAGTGCCGGCTCGCCAAGCGGCGAATCGATTCTCACCCTTGCGCGACCGTTCGACCTTCGCCACCACGTTGATCGCAGTGTGCGCGAATTCGGGCGCCCCGAGTATGACCGCGGTCATAGGAGGGGTTAGGTCGTCGGCAGCGGTTCGAATCGGGCGCGGAAGAACCGCAGGTATTCGGGCTCGAACACCATCTTGAGGCCCGTTGCAGAGGCGCGTCGATCGTATGTGGCGCACACGGCCTCGCACGTCACGTCCATGTGTGCCTGGGTGTACACGCGCCGCGGGATGGTCAGTCGCACGAGTTCGAGGGCAGGGCGGTTGTGGTCGCCGGTTTTGGCGTTCCGGCCCGCGCTCGCGATGCCGCGTTCCATCGATCGGATTCCGCTTTCGAGATATAGGTTGGCGGCCAGAGTCTGCGCGGGGAACGCGTCTTGCTCCAGGTGCGGATAGAACCGGCGCGCGTCGAGGAACACCGCATGGCCGCCCACGGGCACGACGATGGGAACCCCGGCTTCGAGCAGATTCGCGCCCAGATACTCGACTTGGCCCACCCGTGCGCGCACGTGATCGTCCTTCACGCTCTCTTCGATCCCCAGGGCGATCGCCTCCATGTCGCGGCCGGCGAGCCCGCCGTACGTGTGCAGCCCCTCGTACACGACCACGAGGTCGCACGCCTTCTCATAGAGGTGAGAGTCGTTGGTCGCCAGGAACCCGCCGATGTTCACCAGGCAGTCCTTCTTCGCGCTCATCGTGCAGCCGTCCGCCAGCGCGCACGTTTCCAGAAGGATTTCGGCGATCGAGCGCTCCGAGTAGCCGGGCTCGCGCTGCTGCACGAAATACGCGTTCTCCAGCAGGCGGGTCGCGTCGAGGTACACGGGGATGTTGTGCCCTTGTGTCAGCGCGCGCACCGCACGCAGGTTCTCCATGCTGAACGGCTGACCGCCCGCCATGTTCACCGTACCGGCGACGCACACGTAGGGGATTCGTTTGGCCCCCACCTCGCCGATCAGGTTCTCGAGCTTGACGAGGTCGACGTTGCCCTTGAAGGGATGCCCGCTGCAGGGGTCGTGGGCTTCGTCGATGATCACGTCCACAAACGTGCCGCCCGCCAACTCTTGGTGGAGCCGCGTGGTGGTGAAGTACATGTTGCCGGGCACGAAGTCGCCCTCGTGGATCAGCGAACGGCTGAGAAGGTGCTCGGCACCCCTGCCCTGATGGGTGGGAACCACATACTGGAACCCATAGAACCGCTGCACCGCCGCCTCAAAGTGCTCGAAGTTGCGGCTGCCCGCATAGGCCTCGTCGCCGAGCATCATGCCCGCCCACTGCCGATCGCTCATGGCGGATGTGCCCGAGTCCGTCAGCAGGTCGATGTAGACGTGCCTGGAGGGGATGAGAAACGTGTTGTAGCCGGCGTCTTCAAGCACCTGGGACCGGGTTTCGTGCGTCGTCATCTCGATGGGCTCGACGACTTTGATCTTGTAGGGTTCCGCCCACGAATGCTTGCTGCGGTATGGCATGGCTCTCTGCCGCGAGAATGCCCCCCATGGGCGCCGCCGTCTATGATCGCAGTCATAGGCGCGGAACGACTACAATGCGGGTCATGGTCCTCGTCGCGCTTGCCGTGCTTCTCGCGCCCGCCCAGATCGAGCAGGGCTGGGTGTCCCTGTTCAACGGGAAAGACCTCGAGGGTTGGGTGCCCAAGATCAAGGGCCATCCCGCCGGAGAGAATTTTGGCAACACGTTTCGGGTCGAGAACGGGGTGATCAAGGTGTCGTACGACGGCTACGGTGGCAAGTTCCAAGACCGCTTCGGCCACCTGTTCTACAAGACCCCGTTCTCCAACTACAAGCTGCGGCTGGAGTACCGGTTCTTGGGCACGCAACTGCCCGATGGTCCGGGGTGGGCGTTTCGGAACAGCGGCATCATGATCCACGGCCAGGCACCGGAGACGATGGGCTTGGACCAGGATTTCCCGGTGTCCTCCGAGGTCCAGCTCCTCGGCGGTGCCGAAACGGGCGAGCGGTCAACGGGCAACGTGTGCACGCCGGGCACGAACATGGTGATGGACGGCAAGCTGGTGACCCGCCACTGCACGGACTCGTCGTCGGCGACCTACCGGGGCGACCAGTGGGTGTCTTGCGAAGTCGAGGCGCACGGCAACGGGCTCATCATCCACCGCATCAACGGCAAGGAGGTGCTGCGCTACGAGAAGGTGCAGTACGACCCCAACGACAAGGACGCGAAGCCCTTGATCAAGGATGGCCACTTGATGATCGACGGCGGTTCGATCTCGCTGCAGTCGGAGAGCCACCCCGTGGAGTTCAGAAAGATCGAGATCATGCAGCTGAAGTAGGCTCTCCCCTTCGTAGCCGCGCTCGTCCCCCGTGGCCGCGATCGTCCCGATTGTCGGTCCGAAACCCCGTGGCCGCGATCGTCCCGATTGTCGGTTCGAGACCCCGTGGCCGCGATCGTCCCGATTG
>CAYJMZ010000076.1:0-10623 GCA_964370995.1 uncultured Fimbriimonadaceae bacterium
ATGCGGTGTCTCCACCCTCAAATCGCCCTTATCTAAACAGTATTAGGCTTCAGCCCGGGGTTCCGATCCGGGGGCGTCGATTACCCACACCGAACCTCACCACGCGGTCGCCGCAACCGACGTAGCACAGGCACGAATCTTCCCACGAAGGCAAGAAACGAAGTCTGCATCATCTCGCGCCGAAACCTCCGAATTCCCATCCAGTTCCTTTACGGATAGCTTGACCTCAACCCACGGAAATGTCTATAGATCTATAAACCTGGGATCAGCCCAAGCCGTCCAAATAACTGAAGGAACCAAATGAAACAACAATTACTGCTCTGGCTTATGGTGCAGCTCGAGGTCAAGTGGTAGAGGTTGCAAGCGAGTGGACCTGCCCGATGCACCCCGAGATCGTGCGGGACCGGCCTGGCGCGTGCCCCATATGCGGCATGGTGCTCGAGCCTCGCGAGGTGGTGCTGGACGAGCGAAACCCCGAACTCGACGACATGACGCGTCGGTTCTGGGTCGGCACGCTGCTTACGCTTCCCCTGCTCCTGTTCGTCATGGGTGACATGTTCAAGTGGGAGGTTCCGAGGCACCTGTTCGGCGATTTCCTTCCCTGGTTGGAACTGGTTCTTGGAACCCCCGTGGTGCTGTGGTGCGGGTGGCCTTTCTTCGAACGCTGCTGGCAGTCGTTCGTGCAACGCAGCCTGAACATGTTCACCCTGATCGGCATCGGAACGGGCGTCGCGTGGGGGTACAGCGTGGTGGGGGTGCTCGCACCTGGGATCTTCCCCGAGTCGTTCCGCACCCACGGAGGGCGCGTCGGGCTTTACTTCGAAGCGGCGGCGGTGATCACCGTGCTCGTGCTGCTCGGCCAGGTGCTGGAGTTGAAGGCGCGAAGCCAGACCAGCGCGGCGATCAAGGCGCTGCTGGGCCTTGCGCCGAACTCCGCGCGCCTCGTTCACGATGACGGGTCGGAAGAGGACGTTCCGTTGGCGGGCATCCAGGTGGGGGACCATCTGCGTGTACGGCCTGGCGAGAAGGTCCCCGTCGATGGCACGGTGCTGGAGGGCTCCAGCTCGGTCGACGAGTCGATGGTCACCGGCGAACCGATCCCCGTCGAGAAGACGGCCGGCTCGAAGGTCACGGGTGCGACGGTCAACGGCACCGGCGGATTCCTCATGGCGGCCGAGCGCGTGGGCAAGGACACCCTGCTTTCGCAGATCGTACGGATGGTTGGAGAGGCCCAGCGATCGAAGGCTCCCATCCAGCGTTTGGCCGATTCGGTGGCGGGATACTTCGTGCCCGTGGTCATTGGGGTCGCGGCGGCCACGTTTGCCGTGTGGTTGGCTTGGGGACCGGAACCGCGCCTGGCCTACGCGATCATCAATGCGGTCGCAGTGCTGATCATCGCGTGCCCTTGCGCGCTAGGGCTGGCCACGCCGATGTCGATCATGGTCGGCACGGGCCGAGGCGCGATGACGGGCGTGCTTATCAAGAACGCGGGCGCACTCGAGGTCATGGAGAAGGTCGACACGCTGGTCGTGGACAAGACCGGCACGCTGACCGAGGGGAAGCCCCAACTGACGACGGTGGAGCCAGCGGAGGGTATGGATTCCGACGAGCTGCTGCGCCTCGCCGCAAGCCTGGAGCGCGGCAGCGAGCACCCGTTGGCCGAGGCCATCGTTCGGGGGGCGGAAGAGCGCAACGTGGTGGTCGAGACCGCGAAGGAGTTCAAGTCGCACACCGGCCGCGGTGTGTCGGGCACGGTCTCGGGCAAAGCGGTCGCACTTGGCAACCTCAAGATGATGCAGGAGCAGAGCGTCGAGCTGGGCGATCTTCCCGCCAGGGCAGAGGCGTTGCGAAAAGACGGCCAGACCGTGATGTTCGTGGCCGTGGGGGGAGCAGTTGCGGGCCTCGTCGCCGTGAGCGACCCCATCAAGGCCACGGCGGCGGAGGCGATTGCGGCACTGCACGCCGAGGGAATCACCGTCGTGATGCTCACGGGCGACAGCCGGACAACCGCCGAGGCCGTTGCGGGCAAGCTCGGGATCGACCGAGTCGAGGCCGAGGTGCTGCCGGAACAGAAGGCCGAAATCGTCAAGGCGCTGCAAGCGGGCGGAAAGAAGGTCGCCATGGCGGGCGACGGGGTCAACGACGCGCCCGCGCTTGCCCAAGCGGACGCCGGCATCGCGATGGGCACGGGCACGGACGTGGCGATGCAAAGCGCCAGCGTGACGTTGGTGAAAGGCGACCTTCGCGGCATCGTCCGCTCGCGCAAGCTGAGTCGTGCCGTGATGCGCAACATCCGCCAGAACCTGTTTTGGGCGTTCATCTACAACGGCCTGGGTGTCCCGATCGCCGCAGGGGTGCTGTATCCGTTCACCGGCCTGTTGCTCAGCCCAATCATCGCGGCCGCAGCCATGAGCTTCAGCTCGGTATCCGTCATCGCCAACTCGCTGCGCCTCCGCACGGTAAACATCGACTGAGCGCCCCCCCCAAGTAGCACAGGCACCCTTGCCTGTGGATCCCGGCCCGGAACACAGGCAAGGGTGCCTGTGCTACTTGGGCCGCTGCTACCAACTCATTGGGCGAGTCGGCGGAACAGTTCCAGCGTCGCCTTCGCGCCGTCCTTCGGGTACTCGTGCCCGCCGGGGTGGAGGTAGGTGCCGAGTTCGACGCCGTCCTTGGATTTCGCCCACTTCACGAGGCCGTCGCCCTGCCATTCGCCGACCTCGAACTTGCGGGCAAGGGCGTCGATGGTCCGTTTCTGGGCTGCGTAGGGCACGAGGGGGTCCTTCTCGCCCGCGATGAAGAACGCCGACGCGGGGCGGAGTTTGGGTACGAGGGTGAATCCGGGGCTCCCGGAGGGCCCGTAACCCGCGAACCGCTCGCCGCGCTCGGCCCACAGCAGGTAGGTGAAGCGACCCCCGTTGGAGTGGCCCATCACGAACCGCTTGGCCCGGTCCACGTGATGGGTCTTCTCCGCCCAGATGAGGATCTGATCCACCCACTTGAGGTCGCGGTCTCCCTGGTCCCCCACTTTCTGCTGCCACCCGGGCTTCTTGCCCTGCGGGTCGGTGATGCCGGTCGTGGGCAACCCGTTCGGAAAGATCATCACAGCCTCTGGCCAGGTGCCCACGGCTCCGGCCGACCGAGCGTACTGCGCGCCGTTGCCCCCATGGCCATGGAACCCCAGCAGAAGCGGCGGGTGCGCGGTGGCCTTCGTGGGCGCATAGACGACGGCGGTGCGCTCCACGCCGTCCACGTTCCACGCCACTACGCGGGCTGAAGACGTCTGAAGCAAGATCGGAAGGAGCAGGGCAAGCATGATCGCTCAAACGCACCCAGAGGCCAAGGGTTCAATGGACGGCGCCGGCCTTTGGCAGAAGCGGCACTTGCAAACGCAACCCCTCGGGTCTATCCTGCGAACATGCGAACGTCCTCCGTGTGGCTTCTGTGCGTAGCGGCGTGCGTCACGGGTTGCAAACATTCGGACCGCGTGATCAACCTCGCGGCCAGCCAGATCGAAGTGGTGCAGCCGAAGGTGATGTGGACCGACCGAACGCCCGTCGCCTACAGCCGGGACGGAACCCGAATCGCTCTGCTGACCACCGAAATCCCGGGGTCCATCGAAGTCCTGGACCTGCCCTCCATGAGCATCATCGCGAGCGCGGATCTGACCGAAAAGAGCGAGTTCGGAGGGCCCATGTTCAGCCTTGACGGGAACCGATTGATGCTTGGCGCGATCCGGGAGGGCGATCCAACCCCCTACGCACTGAACCTCCAAAGCAACGACCTCGAGCAGATGGAAACGAAGGTCGATCCACGGTTCATTATTGCGTCGTACAATTACGACCGCACCATCATGGTCGACCAACCCTTCAACATGTCCGAGGCGGACGAAAAGGAGCGAACCCTGGTGCTGACCGCTTCCGGGCACGGATTCGAGATCCCTCCGGACGCCAAATGGGGCTTCGATCAGTTCGGCGTGCTCTGGTCCAAGTCCGGAGGCACATGGACCCGCATCACGCGCCAGGGTGAATCGACCAGGGGCTCGGCCCCGAAAGGCGCACTTGTGCCCGACCAAAGCAAGGTTCGAGGCTCACTGGAACTTCGCAGCACCTCGACGGAGATGGAGTTCAAAGGAGCCACGGCAAGGGTCACCTCGATCTGGTTGTGGGACCACAAGGCGGTCCCGTTTAATGGAAGCGACTCCTACCAGGCAGCGCTTGTCTTCACGGGCCCAGACGTCGACGCCTTCTTCTTCGGTTTCGGCTTCGTCCCGGGGCAAAACCTCGTCCACGTCGTATCGTCGCAGGGCAGCTATTTGATCCCATTCGAAACCAAGTACCCGCCGAGCGTCCCTCCACCCGCGACCAAGTGAGTTTCGAGCGCCGCAGCCAAAGTGAGGTGCGCTTCTATGCCTCTATCTTTGTGGTATCTCTACTCTTGTCATACCTCTACTTTCAACTGATCACTGCCCAGTCCCCATGAAAATGCATCCCCCTCGAACCCTAGGCCGTTGTAATAGCAGACAGTGCAGAAATCCCAAATGAGGTGGCTTCGATGAATCACTCCCCCAAGGGTTTGTCCCGCTCGCGGCGGGGCCGAGCTCTTCGTTTTGCGCTCGTGGCCGTGGCGACCCTTGCGGTTCTCGGGTTCGCGGCGTACCGGTTTCTAGCCAACCGCCCGGGCGAGGCGGCGACGGCGCTGATCCCTGCCGATGCGGACGTTGTGATCACGCTCGACACGAACCCTTCTCAGCGCCAGTTGGCCGCGTTCCTGAAGATCACGGCCGCGCTTGAGAAGCAGGGCATCGCGAAGAAACTCGACGAGATGTTTTCCCAGGCGCTCGAAGGTAAGCCGATCGCCGCCGAAATCCAGCCCCACCTCCAGAAGAGTTTTGCGGTGGCAATCTGGATGGACGAGGGCAAGGCTGCGGACACCGTGACCCTGCTCTCCGTGGATGACCCCGGGGCGGTCAAGGCGAGCCTCGCGGCGCACGGCCAGAAGAGTTCGCACGGCAACTACGGCATTCCGGGCACGAACAACGCGGTGTTCGCCATGGTGGTCGATGCGTATCTCGTGCTCGCAAACTCGGAGGCGACGCTCGCGCGCATCGAGCGTGTGCGGTCCGGCGGCGAGGGTTCGGTGCTCAAGCTGGCCGCGTTCAACGCCGCGCGAGCCGCGCTGCCCGTGGACGCCAACGGCATGGTTTTCGTCTCTCCCCGTGCATTCGAGCGGCTCTCGAAAACACCTGGCGGCGAGGCGCTGAAGGCCACGAGCTGGATGGCCTACAGCGCGACCGTGGTGCCCGAAGGCATCCAAGTCGACTACCAGTGCCCCATCGATCCGGCCAAGATGCGTGCCCTGCTACGCGTGCCGAGCATCGCTCCGTTCGACATGGGCACGCTGAAAATGCTGCCCGACGGGGCCTACGGCGTTGCCGCCTACTCGCAAGTTGGCCACTATTGGGCCTCCGCAAGCGAGTCCCTCGCCAAGGAGCCCGCGGTCAGAGACGGGTTCAAAGACGCGTTGAGCAACTTCGAAAAGGAGACCGGCATCGGCGTCGCCCGCGATCTCGTGCCCGCCCTGACGGGCGAGCAGATCCTGGCGATCTATCCCGGGGACTCTGGGAAGCTGGAGGACGTGGACGGCCTGCTCGTGCTCACGGATGAGGGCGGCGCGAATCCTGCGGCGCTCGCGACCAAGGTGCGCGCGCTCATCGAGCGGAAGACCGCCGAGAGTGGGAAGGGCATGAAGTTCGTGGAGACCAAGGTCGGGAACGCGACGGTCTGGGAGCTTGACGCGGCGAGTCGAAAGCGGATCGGTGAAGCCGGTGGGATGTTGGGAGATCTCGGCCTAGGGCCCAGCCCCAGTCGGGCCGAAGTAACAGTCCCAGGGGGTGGGATGTTGGGGGAGTTCGGCCAACCGCCCAGCCCCGAGTTTGGCCTGCCCAAAGGCGGGCCCGCGCCCGTTTCGGCTGAGCCGCCCGCGTTTCTTGCCAACAAGTCGTTTCTGTTCGCGCAGATCGGCAATTCGGTGCTGATCACGAGCTCGCGGGGGCTGGTTCAGCGCGCGATCGGGGCGCCCCAGTCCGGCAAGAACCTCTATGAGGAGCCCGTGTTCGCATCGGCGACCAACCACCTCATCGCCGGCTCCCAAGGGGTCCTGCTGGTGAACCTGAGGCGGATCATGCTGGCCGTCGAGCCCACCCTCACGGAAGCGATGCCGGGCGCCCCATTCCAGGCTTCGGACCTCACCGGTCTGTTCGGCGACGGCCTCACCCCCCTCGTCGCGAGCGGCAAGTTCGACGGCAAACTCGGCTCGGGCCGGTTGCTGCTGCCGTTCGACTTCGAGAAAGCCATCACCCTGATCGGCGGCTCGATGAACGGAGGGAAGGGGCGGTAGGCCGCCACCAACGACTGACAACTGACGACTGGGGGCTGACTGCCATAGGCGTTAAGATAGGTGAGGTGGAGGGCCGAGGAGCGAATCCAAGGTCCCCCTCGCCCCGCCCCGGGACCCGGGGACAGGGGTGAGGGGCTCCGGCTCCCACCGCGCGTGGCGAGCGCACTGGGCAAGCTGGTGTTCGCGCGCATCGACGGGCACCCGTGCACGCGTTGCCAAATCTGACCCGAGCCCCTCACCCCTGTCCCCTCTCCCCGGGGCGGGGCGAGGGGGACGCTGGCCGTACGCCCGGCCACTCCGGTCGCTTGAAACCCGCCCAATCTAACGCCTATGGGAGGGCGAGGGGCCCCGAGTCTGAGCTTGCAAGAGTGACATTGAAGGACACCCCGTTGCGGTATAGAATCCTTGGGCGATGGTCCTTCGCCCTTTGCTTGGAGTGGTTGCTGCGGCGCTGGCAGTGTGCGCGGCGGCCCAGGAGGTGACGTTCCCTCCCCGTCCCACCAAGGGTGCGGTCGCCGACGAGGCTCAGGTGATCACCAAGGAGCATCGGGCCGAGATCGATCGCATCTCTGCGGAGGCGGCGGCCCAGAGCGGCTCGCTCATCGTGGTCGCGGTGGTCAAGTCGCAAAAGGCCCACGGCGCCGGCTACCTGACGGTCGAGCAGTACGCGCGGTTGCTGTTCGACAAGTGGGGGCCTGGCTCGCAGACGAACAACAAGGGGATGCTGCTGTTCGTGTCGGTCGAGGACCGCAAGGCGCGCATCGAAGTGGGCGGCGGCTGGATGGGCCAGATCAACGGCGACGCCCAGCGGGTGATGGACCAGGAAATCGTCCCCGAGTTCAAGCAGAAGCGCTATTCCGAGGGCATCCTGGCCGGGGTCAAGGGCCTTCAGGCGATCCGTGCGAGCGTTTCGCAGCCGATTCGTTCGACCCCGTATCGGGCGGAACCCTACCCGTACTCGGCGAGCCCCCAGCCAATCTTCCCGTCCAGCGATGGTGCTGGTGGCGCAGGGCTCTTGGCGTGCTGCTTCGCTCCGGTTGCGGTCATCGCGCGCCTCCTCGGCGGTGGAGGAAGAGGTGGTTGGGGCGGAGGCAACGGCTCGACGTTCTGGAACAGTGGCGGTGGGTTTAGCGGCGGCGGCGGTGGCTTCAGCGGGGGCGGTGGCTTCAGCGGGGGCGGTGGATCGAGCGGGGGCGGCGGGTTCAGCGGCGGCTCGGGCGGAGGGGGAGGCGCCTCGGGCTCATGGTGACCAAGCTGCCGTTCGACTCGGACACGAAGCGCCGCGTCGCCGAGGCCGTTGCGGCAGCCGAGGCCGGCACGAGCGGCGAGATCGTGGTGGTGGTCGAGCGAAGGGCAGGTCGGTACGGCGACACTTTGGCGGTCCTGTCCGCGATCGGCGCCACACTGCTGTCGCTGTTGGGCATGAGCGGATTGCCCCTGGTCAGCGCGGCCGCCCCGGAATGGGTGGCGTCCACCGACCGGGGCCCCTCGCCGATCTGGGGCGCCATCGTGTGGGTCGCGGGCTTCGCCGGGGTGTGGTTCGTTTTCGAGGGCATCCCCGCCGCGCTCAGGCTCTTCGTGTCGCGCAGCCGCCGCACCCGTGAGGCCGAGGGCGCCGCATGGAGGGTGTTCGGCCAGCGCGGCGTGCACCGGACCAAGGGCCGGACCGGCGTGCTGCTGTACGTCGCCGAGTTCGAGAAGACCGTTGCGGTGCTCGGCGACAGCGCCATCGACGCCGAACTGAAGCCCGCGGATTGGGAGGCGGTCCGAGACACAATCCTCGACGGTTACCAACGCAAACGCGCCGACGAGGGGCTTCTGCATGCGATCGAGCAGGCAGGCGCACTGCTCGCACGCCACTTCCCCATCGCCCCAGACGATACAAGGGAAATCCCGGACGACCCAAACCTGGGCGAGGGGGCTTGAAAGCGGGAACAGCAGGGGCCGGAAGGCATCTTGTAATCTGAGTGAAAAGGCCGCGCATGACTCCGAACACACCCCTCCAACGAACCGACTTGATGGACACGAACATCGAGGCCCACCGCCGACTTATCGCCCTGTTGCGCAAGATGACCCCCGAGGAGCGGGTTCGACGGACGTTCGAGATGATGGAGTCCGCAAGGGAGCTCAAGCGGATCGCACGCGCCCATGACCGCACCCACGGATGAGTTCACGGACCGAAGGAACTCAGCCGATGGAGCAGCGCAGCCTCAAAGTAAGGGTCCTCGCCTTTCTCGGGCGGGCCTTGGCGCGCTCCAGGGGCGCCTACGTCACCCCTTGCTACGGTGTCAATGTTGAACCCCGCGCCGCGCGATTTCTGACGGCCCTTGCCTGGCCGCCTGAGAGTTTGACCTTCCAGATCGCCCTGGAGAACCTACTTGAGGAGTTCGATCTGCTGGACGAAGAGTGCGCGATGATGCCCAAGGCTCTCGAGTTGCAGGCGCGAGTCATCGAGCTCGCCGATGGGCACGAGGCCGCTCGAAGTCTGACAGGGCGCATGCTCAACGAGCCGCCCGTCGCCAGGCTATTCTCGGCAATCCTCGGGCAGGCCTCCGAAGGTGCGGCACGAGGGGTCCGGATGGAGTTCCGTCCCGAGAGCGTGGACGTCCTGTTTCAACCCCTGGACGGCCTGGACTGGCATGAGGCCATGCGAATCCCTGTAGCACTCTCGAAACAGGTCAAGGGAATCGCCGACCGGGCGGTGCGAGTGGGATACGCATCAATGCGCCGCCACCTCATCGCACCCCAGCCCCTGCCTGAGCACGTCACGTTTCGCTGGGAATCCGACGATAGGTTTGAGATGGAGCTTAGTTAGCGGGCGCGCTTGAGGGCTACGGAGCCGACAAACCCGCTAGCCCCGGATCATTGACGAGTGGTTCAAGAGAGCGCACGCCGCGCGTCCATTTGGGAGTGCGCGGATTCAGAGACTGTTGCAAAACTCCGACCGTTGCCTCTCATGCCTCGGCAGCTTCAACTGTCGAGGCATGAGGGACGCCACCCAGGCAATAGACACCGGCGTTTTGCAACAGTCTCTTCATCCGCGCTTTGGTTCTCCCGGCGCTTCATCGCCGAACGCAGGGGCGTCGGATGAATCCGACGAAGGACAAAAGCGCCGATGAATCGGCGCACTCCCATAACTCGTGAATCCGGGCGAGGGCGCTCCAAGAGTAGACTTCCAGCATGATCCAACGCCCAGGCTTGAGGCGCACCGATCTGTACGATACTAGCGACTGGATGCACCGCCGCCTCGTCGAGCGCCTACGCGAGTTGACCCCCGAGAGGCGGCTGCGCATGGTACTCGACCGCATTGATCTGGGACGCACGATAAACGAGGCGGGCATGCGGTTGCGCGAGTTGGATCGGTGAGCGATTCGCCTGCATTTCGGGTCCTGTCGGACGTTGTCGCTCGGCTTGAACGACTCGGTATCCCCTATGCGCTCGGCGGCTCGACGGCCAGCGGCGTGTGGGGGCAGCCCCGCTACACGAACGACCTCGATATCGGAATCGATCTCTCGCATGAACAGCGTGTCGAGTTCGTCGAGGCCTTCTCCCCCGAATACCTCATCAGCGAATCGGAGCTGAGCCTGGCACTCCAATCGAAGGAAGCCTATCGCATGGTGCAGGCCCTGCATCTCGAAGAGGTCTTCAAGATCGACTTCTTCCTGGTCGGCGACGACGCGTTCGGACAATCGGTGCTCCAACGGGCGCGGACGGTGAAGTTAGCCGACGGGGTGAGTTGCAGGATTCAATCGGCGGAAGACGTTCTCATCCACAAGTTGCGTTGGTAGGCTCCTCGCTGTTTACTGTGGGTTGAGGTTCGAGAGCCTGTACCTCGACGCCCACGTTGAGACGACCCAGAGGTTGGCCCCATCCATCTCCGTGCGCCGACAGGGCCTCTTCAATCCCCCTGAAGGTCTTCTTTCATTGCCCAGCCCTGCAGGAGTCCGTCGCCTGGGGTTGGGAGGAATCCCGTGCCACCCCCGTGTCGGGGGTGTCCCCGGGGTTCGTAAGCACGGCCAGGCACAGTTGCGCCCAACCAACACTGGGGTCAGCCGCGCTGCAGCACGGGGACGCACCCGTCATCCCGACCCCGCAAGGGGTCACAGACGGTAGCCCGGGGTCGTCTCCGGACGCACCCCGGGATGTGCGCGTGCCGCGAATGCGACAAGCCCGGAGGGGTCGCACAAATACGGGGCTCTGGCACCCCTCCAGGGTGCGGCCATG
>CAYJMZ010000077.1:0-10590 GCA_964370995.1 uncultured Fimbriimonadaceae bacterium
AGCTCGCGCACTCCCAAAGGGGACTGTCGTTCAGTTGCGGCCGCCGCGATGCGCAGATCGAGTCTTTGACCGTATGATGGAATCCGTTTGGACATGACCCCGACTCGTATCGCAATCTTGGTGGGCCCTCACGGACGGGGGTCGAACATGCGGGCCCTTGCCGAGGCGTGCGCGAGCGGCGCGGTGAAGGCGGTCGTTGGCGTGGTGGTCGCACCTGCGGACGGGTCGAGGGCCGTCACGACCGCCCGCGAGCTCGGGTTGACCGTCGAGATCCTGCCGAGCAAGCATCCCGATTACGCGCGGCGACTGCTGGGGGTGCTTCGCGACGCGGGTGTGGAGTGGGTGTGTTTGGCCGGCTACATGCGGCTCCTTCCCATCGAGGTGCTTCAGGCGTTCCCAGATCGGGTGCTGAACATCCACCCCGCGCTGCTGCCCAAATTCGGGGGCAAAGGGATGTATGGGATGCACGTGCACGAAGCCGTGTTGTCTTCTGGCGAGACCGAGTCCGGCTGCACCGTCCACCTCGTCAACGAGCGGTACGACGAGGGGCGGATCGTGCTGCAGAAGCGGTGCCCGGTCGAGCCTGGCGACACCCCGGAGGCGCTGGCCGCGCGTGTGCTGGATCTCGAGCACGTCGCCTACCCCGAGGCGCTGGCACTTGTGATCGGGGATCGGGGATCGGGAAACGGGGATCGGGGATCGGAGGTTTCACGCAAAGGCGCAAAGGTCGCGAAGGGGGGATCGGAACCGGTTGACCATACGGGGCCTCCGGTGTATGGGCCGGCGTTCGTGTGGGTGTTTCTGCCGCTCTTGAAGCTGTTTGCAGGGGTTCTGCTGCTGATTCTCGGGCCCTTGCGGGTGCGGGGCAAGACCAAACTGCCGCGCAAGGGGGCGGTGCTGATCCTTGCCAACCACCTCGCGGACATCGATCCGATCGCGGTGCAGGTCGCTTGCCGACGGCCCGTGTACTTCATGGCCAAGAGCGAGCTGTTTGAGATGCGGATACTCGGCCCCTTCCTGCGCTGGTTCAAAGCGTTTCCAGTGCGGCGGGGCGAGCCCGACAAGGGTGCCCTGAAGCTCGCGGTGGCCCACCTGCGCGCGGGACATGCGGTGTGCCTGTTTCCCGAGGGGCAACTCAGCGAAACGGGCGAACTCCAGGAGCTCAAGGCGGGCGTGGGCCTCATCGTGCGGATGGCGGGCGCGCCGGTGCAATGCGTCGGCCTGAGCGGCACCCAGCGCATGATGCCCTACGGCACGCACATTCCCCGGCCCGCGTTTCACACGGTTCGGGCGACTTGGGGAATCGGGCGCGCGTTCGACAAGAGGGCGAGCAACGAGGAGATCCTCGGGTGGGTCGATGAGCAGTTGCGCACGCTCAGCTCTGGCTAGAGATCCGCCGGCACATCAATGTCCACGAGCCACTCCGGCTGGGCCCGCACCTCGACCACCTGGGGCAGATGGCGCATCCACACCGCGCGCGCCCCCATGCCACCTTGAAGCGCCGTCAGTTCCCCGCGGAACCGGGCGTCGAAGAGCACAGGTGGCCCCGGCACCGCTCCGCCGCTTGTCACCGCGATTCCTGCGCCCCCGCACCACGCCTCGCGCAACGCTGCGTAGTGCTTGGGGGGCACGCAGGGCATGTCTCCCAGCACCATCAGAACGGCACCCACACCCTCCGGAATCGAACGCACCCCCGACGCGATCGACGATCCCACGCCCTCCGTATATCGAGCGTTACAAACACATGTAGCGCCCGCTTCACGCACGATCTCCTCAAGGGTCGGATTCCATTCGCCCACGACCACATGCGTCGGCCACTTGTCCTCGGCGAGGGAGGCAAGTGTGGCCCCCAGCACCGTGCCCCCCAGCGGCCACGGTCGCGCGAGCTTCGTCTGGCCTCCCATCCGAATCCCCTCGCCCGCCGCCAGCACCAACGCGCAGGGCTCGCTCACGCCCCACACGCCTGTGCGATCCGGGAGCGCTTGCACTGGATGATCTCCGCGAGAATCGACAGCGCGATCTCCTCGGGAGTTTTCGCACCAATGGCCAAGCCCACGGGGCCGCGGAGGCGATCCAACTCCGACGCCGTGAGCCCTTCCGCCTGCAATCGCTCGCGGCGGGAGGCCTGTGTGCTCGGGCTCCCCAGGGCACCGACGTAGGCGGCCTCGCTGGGCAGCAGGACCTTCAATGCGAGATCGTCGATTTTGGGGTCGTGGGTGAGCACCACCGCGTAGGTGTCGGGGTCGAGCCCGAGGTCGGCCAGGGCTTCTGTGGGCCAAGACTGGATGAGGGCGTCGGGTTCCGCGTCGAAGCGCTCGGGCGACGCGTAGGCCGAGCGCGGATCCACCACCACCGTTTCGAAACCCAACTCCCGGGCGAGGCGCACCAATGCCACCGCGATGTGCACCGCTCCAATGATCAGCAGCCGATCTGGGGCCGGTACGACCTGGGCAAACAGGCGCCCGTCCGCCGGGGGGCCGGGCGCGGGGCACGCGTACGCGCTACGGGCCGCATCGAGGGCGTCCACATCGTCCGCGAGCGAGCCTGAGACCGTGCCGTCGGGTTGCCACACCAGGTGCGCGGCAGACTCCGAAAGACCCACCACCCGAACACAGGGCTGGGCCCCTTCGATGCACGCCAGGAGGTCCCACCAGGCTGCCCCGTCGGCGTCGTCGCACTCAAACGCCGGGCGCTCGACCCGCACGTGGATCTCTCCTCCGCAAGAGAGCGAGACGTCCCAGTAATTCGGGTCCGCATTCTGCCCGAACTCCAGGAGTTTGGGCGGCGCGCCGTCGATGGCGGCCATGGCATCCACAAGCACAGCCGTCTCCACGCACCCCGCACTCACCGAACCGACCGACACGCTGTCTTCGCGCACCAAAAGGCAGGCACCCGGCTGTCGGGGCGACGATCCCCCCGTGCGCACGACCGTCGCCAACGCGATGCGGTGACCCTCGTCGAGCCACTGCCGCATCGCGGACGCCACGTCGCGCATGTCAGGCCAGGTCGCCTTCCCGCATCGGGAGGCGCCGAATGCGCTTGCCCGTCGCGGCGAACACAGCGTTCATCACCGCAGGCGGGACCGAAGGGTAACCCGGCTCGCCCATGCCGCCGGGGCTGTCGCCGCTTGGCACGAGGTGGACCTCGACGTGGGGCATCTCGGCCATGCGGATCCATGGGTAGTCGTAGAAGTTCTTCTGCTCCACGCCGCCGCCCGCGATCGTGATTCCCGCATGAAGGGCGGTCGAAATCCCGTCCACAACGGTTCCCTCGATCTGGGCCATCACCCCGCTGGGGCTCACCACGACGCCGCAGTCCACCGCGGCCACCACGCGGTTCACCTTGACCACGCCGCCCTTCACCGTGACCTCGACCACGTGGGCCACGAGCGACCCGAAGCCGTCGAAGCACGCCACACCGCGGCCCTGCCCCTTGGGCATCGGCTTGCCCCAATCCGATCGATCGCGGACGGTTTCAAGGCACTTCTTGAGGCGGGGGTTTTGGACGGTCTTGAGCCTCAGTTCGAGCGGGTCCTGGCCGCCCAGGCGCGCGAGTTCGTCGAAGAAGCACTCGTTGACGAATCCGAGTTGGGACGAGCCCACGGACCTCCAGGCGCCCGTCGGAACCGGGATTGAAGCGCCACCCTGGCCCATCAGGGCACCCTCAATGCCGTATTGCAGGCGCGTGGCCCGCATCTCGCCGGCCCCGCCGCCGGGACCGATCATCTGGTGCGCCCACGCCACGGGCATGCCCGACGCGTCGACGCCGCCCTTCATCGCGTGGTGGCTGGTGGGGCGATAGTAGTCGTTGCGCATGTCGTCGGTGCGCGTCCACACCACCTGGATCGGCCCGCCAAACGCCTTGGAGATCAACGCGGCTTCCACGGCGTAGTCCGCGTTGAGCCGCCGGCCAAAACCGCCGCCGATCAGGGGCACGTGCAAGAGGACGTCGTCCGGCTGCATGCCCAGTGCGCGCGCCACGGCACCGCGGGCGCCGTCGGCCGATTGCGTGGGCGCCCACACCTCGCAGCGGCCGTCGTGCACGTGCGCGATGCAGTTCATCGGCTCCATCGGGGCGTGCGCCAGGAAGGGCAGATCGTAGGCCACCTCGATCGTCTTGGCCGCCGCCATCTCGGGGAAGGGCTTCACCTCGGCCTTAAGCATCGCCAGGATCTTGGCGCTGTCCAGGTCGGCGTTGGGGCCCATGTCCCACTCGACCTGCAGGCGATCGCGGCCCGCCAGCGCGGACCACGTGTGGTCGGCGATCACCGTGAGGCCGGCGGGCGTTTCGAGCACCGCCAGCACGCCGGGCACCTTCTTCGCGGCCCGATCCTCGAACGACTTCAACCGCGCGCCAAACGCGGGTGGGCGCTCGATCGAGGCGATCTTGAGCCCCTCGACGTGCACGTCCAAGCCGTAGGTCGCCTTCCCCATCACGATCGCAGGGGCGTCCACGCGCTTGACGGGCTTGCCGATGTACACGAAATCTTTGGGGTCTTTGAGCTTCACCGCGGAGCGTTCGGGCACAGGCAGGGCCGCAGCCGCAGAGGCCAGTTCGCCAAAGCCCAACTCGGCCCCGGGACCGCCGACCTGCACGACCTTGCCCATCTCCACCCGGCACGCGTCGGGGGACACGCCCCACTTCTGCGCCGCCGCGGCCACGAGCATCATGCGGGCGGTCGCGCCGGCGTAGCGAAGCGGCATGAACCTCCCGCGTACGCTGCCACTGCCACCGGTGCCCTGCGAGCCGTACTTCTCCGGGTTCGCATCGGCCTGTTCAACGCGCACGTTCTCCCACGCGATGCCCAGTTCATCGGCCACGATCGTCGCAAGTGCCGTGCGGGAGCCCTGGCCCATGTCGGATTTGGAGATGGTGACGGTGGCGATGCCGTCGCCGTCCACGCGGAGCCACGCACCGGGGGCGAGATCCGCGCCGGAAATTTCTTCGCGCTTGGTAAGCGGTCGGGCGTAGCAACCCAGCACCAGGCCAGCGCCCGTGCCGGCAGTGATCTTCAGGAACCCTCGACGGGTAAGCGGCTTGCGCGCAATCATGACGTGGCCTCCTCCTTTGCCGCTCGATGGATCGCGGCCCGGATGCGCTGATAGGTGCCGCAACGGCACACGTTGTCCTTCATGGCCTCGTCGATCTCTGCGTTTGTGGGGCGGGACTTTGCGGCCAGCAGCGCAGCGGCGCTCATGATCTGGCCCGGCTGGCAGTAGCCGCACTGGGCGACGTCCTCCTCGATCCACGCGCGCTGGACGGGATGACTCCCATCGACGGACAGCCCCTCGATGGTCTTGAGTTTCTTGCCCACCGCGGCAGAGACCGGCATCATGCACGACTTGTGCGCCTCGCCATCCACGTGGATCATGCACGCGCCGCACGCACCGACACCGCACCCGTACTTCGTGCCCGTGAGGCGCAGCATATCGCGCAAGACCCACAGCACCGGCGTCTCAGCCGGAACCTCCACGGTGACCTTCTTGCCGTTGACCGAGAGTTCAAATGCCTGCATTGCGTCAAAGCCTCCCTCGTTGTTCTACTGTATCACCGAAAGCAATGGTGCCGCGTCGGTATCATCCACGGGTGCTTGCCCCGATTCTGCTCGCCGCCCTCGCGTGTGCCTCGCGTGCGCCCCTCGTGATCGTGGCCTTCGGAGACTCCACCACCGCTCCACGCCCAGGTCTGCACCTGCCCTACGTTGATCGAATGCGCATCGGCCTCGCCGCGGCGGGATTGGACGCCGAGGTGGCCAACGCCGGCGTCGCAGGCAACACCACCACACAGGCGCTCGCGCGTTTGGACGCCGATGTGCTCGCACGGCGCCCAGCGATCGCCCTGGTCCAGTTCGGCATCAACGACTCGGCGATCGACGTGCATCGGGGCCGCACCGAGCCGCGCGTGCCGCCCTCGCTGTACGAGCTGAACGTGCGCACCCTGGTTCGGCGTTTGCGGGCCGCCGGGGTCGCGCCGATCCTCATCACCCCCAACCCCGGCATTTGGACTCCCAGGCTGCTTGAGACCTACGGCCAGGCACCCTATAACACCACCGACAAGTGGGGCTTCAACCTCTATAACGTTCACTATGCGGCCTCGGTGCGCGCCATTGCGGCCGAGATGGACGTGCCGCTCATCGACGCGTACCGCATGTACGAGGCGCAGGATCGCACGCCCGGCGGCGTCGAGGGTTGGCTTCCCGACGGGCTCCATCCCAGCGACGAGGCGAGTCAGGCGTTGGCGAACGTGGCCGTGCGGCGCGTACAGGAGCTCCTTCGTGAGCCGATCGGGGTGCCGAGCACGTCTCTCATCGCCTTTGGCACACCGTTGCGGGTGGATGCGCCGGGGTGGCACGCGTCGTCGGAGGGGCTGACGGGCACCGGGCCGGGCAACCGCGCGACGGCCCGCGTGTCCCTGGTCGAAGGCGACTTCCGCGTCCGCGCGACGCTTCGGGCGGGCCCCGGTGGGCTATTTGTTTTCGACGGCAACACGTTCGCAATGGAGGGCGAGCACCACACGGTCCCCGCCCAAGGCGACCCGTGGGTACGTTTCGAGGCCAAGCGCACGGACGGCATCCTTCGTGTCTCGATCGACGGACGGCCCGTGGCAGAGGTCGAGAGCCCGGGAGCCATCGCTGAGTTCGGCCTCGATCCGGGCCGGAGCGAGATGACGGTGCTGTGGTTCGAGGTTCAGGGCGCGACCACCCCCCGAAAGGTGCGATCCCTGCCCGCCGCACCGGAAATCGCCCACCAGACCCTGTTCGAACGCGGCATGGATGGGGTGTTCGAGTACCGGATCCCCGCGCTCGCCCTTACCGCGGGCGGCTTGCTCGTGGCGGTCGCCGATGCGCGCGTGGACCGTGCGGGCGACCTCTCGAACAACATCGACATCGCCATGCGCCGAAGCTTTGACGGCGGGGCGACGTGGACCGCCGTCGAGCGGATCGTGGACCATCCGGGCACCGAGGGCGCCGGCGACTCGCAGCTGACCCTGGACAGGGACACGAAAACACTGTGGATTGCCTACACGTACGGGTCCCGAGGCGTGGGCTGGCAGTCCTCGCGGGCCGGGTTCAACGCGTCGGACACCCTTCAGATCGTGCTTCGCAAGAGCGATGACGACGGCGCGACGTGGTCTGGGCCCATCAACGTGACCACGCAGGTCAAGAAACGCGCGTGGACCGCGATGTGGACCGCCCCAGGCAACGGGCTCCAACTCGCCTCGGGCCGGCTGCTGTTCCCCGTTTCGGTGGCCGACGAGGACGGACACGTACAGTCCCGCGCGCTGCTCAGCGACGACCACGGGCGCACGTGGCGCTGCTCGGGGGCGATCGCGTACGGCACAAACGAGAGCCAATTGTACGAGCGCGCGGATGGCACCGTGGTGGCGAACCTGAGGAGTGAACATGGTCTCTACCGCCGCGCGCTGGCCCGCTCACTGGACGGCGGCGCCACGTGGGGCAATTTCGAGCACGACGCGCGCTTGACTGACGCGGTATGTCAGGCCAGCGTGCTGTCGCTGGGCCAAGAGGGTCTCCTCGCGTTCGCCAACCCCGCCAGCACCCGGCGGGAGAACCTATCAATCCGCCTCAGCGACGACGAGGGCGTTCACTGGGGGTTGCCCCAAACCGTGCACCGGGGCCCCTCGGCGTATTCGTGCATGGCGTTGCTGCCCGACGGCTCGATCGGCCTACTCTACGAAGCCGGCGAAGGCGACCCCTACGAAACAATCCGCTTCGCCAAGGTCAAGGTAGCAGGGATCGGGGATCGGGGATCGGGAAACGGGAAACGGGAAACGGGAAACGGGAAACGGGAAACGGGAAACGGGAAACGAACTATCTTGAGGCCCTTTACCCTAACCGGTCGTCTCAAACCTGCTCCCTGCTCCCTGCTCCCTGCTACGTTCACCCCTTCCCCTTGCTTCGGTTCTCGATCCTCTCCGGGCCTGAGAACACGTTGCCGGTGATCACGGCGGTCGTGACCCCCTCTCCGATCGTGATCTGCTTCTTCGGCTCTCGGAACTCGCAGCCCCGGATCAGCACCGAGCCGCCGCTTGCCTGGATCGCGCTTCTCCCTTCGCCCTTGGAGTCCCACTGCATGAACGTGCAATCCGAGAACCCCACCGTGCCCTTGCCGGCGATGCGCGCGATCTGGTTGCAGGGGCCCCAAAACGCGCAGTTGACGAAGCGTACGGAGCCCGAGTGTGCTGTTCCGATCTCGACCATCGTGGGGTCGGGGCCATGGAAGCTGACGAACTCCCCGTTCGTGATCAGCAGCCCCATGGGAGCGCACTGATCCACGACCAGCGATGTCTGGCAATCGTCTGCGCCGATGCCGAGGAAGTTGCCGTTGCACACGCCGTTCTTGGTCTCGATGAACCGATAGCCGACCTTGTAGCCGAAGCAGAAGGTGTTCAGCACGTACTGCCAGTCGGTGCGCCCGAACACGAACGCCTCGCCGTTGGCCATTTGCCACGCCTGGAGCTTGGGCTGCATGCTCCACCAGGGGTTGAAATGGACGTTCTCGATGCGCCCGATGTCGTAAATGGCGTCCACGAAGATCCCGCGCCGCAGCGGCTGACCTTGGACGTTTCGGATCAGGTGGCGCTCGTTCTGGGTCGCGTCGATTCCGTTGTAGGGGTTGAGGGTCTCGACGTCCAGCACGGCCGGGTTCTTGCCGCGCATGGCGATGGCGTAGGGGTACGGCTTGGGCTCTGCGGCGGGGTCCTGGTCGGGATAGTAGAGCACGACCCCCTTGAGGGCGGAGTTCGTGTTGAGGGTGAGAAACGGCGGGCCGTCCTCCTGTCCTCTGGATTCGGTGATGAGGAACGTGGTTCCATCGTCGGTGGGTTTGGGCATTCCGGCGTCTCGGACCCCGTTGTGCGACGGCACGGACTCCCAAACGCCCTTCAGCGTGACGCCGTTCGGCACGTTCAGGTGGCCTTTGAAAAGGTAGTTGCCGCGCGGGGCAAACACGACCTGGTCGCCCTTTGCCGCTTTGTCGAGGGCCCTCTGAAAGGCGGCCGTTGCATCGGTCTTGCCATCGCCGATCGCGCCGAAGTCTTGCACGTCAAGGGCTTGGCCGGCGCTCGCAAAGCAGAGGAGGGAGAGGGTGAGGACGGCAAGAGCTGTCATAGACCCAGTTTATGTCGTCGGGCCTAAATGCGTGTTGTTCCTGCGGTCAGTTCCCACCGAGTCTCAGGGCCTCCGCGTTCTCGCGCAGCGCGGCGATCACGTTGGCGATGTGGTCTTCTAGGGGAAGCCCGATTCCCTCGGCGCCGGCGTACACCTCGTCTCGGTGCACCCCCGCGGCGAAGGATTTCTCCGAGAGTTTCTTCGTCACGCACTTGACTTCGACGTCGTGCACCCGATTCGACGGGCGCACGAATGTTACCGCCGTGACGAATCCGCTGAGCTCGTCGCACGCGTAGAGGTGTTTCTCGAGGGGCGATTCGCGTGAAATACCCAGTGCGTCGTTGTGCGAGCCGATCGCGCGGATGATCACGGGGTCCCACCCGAGCGACTCCAGCAGCCGCATGCCCCAGCCCGGGTGGTCGTCGGGATGCTTCTCGTAGTCGAAGTCGTGGAGCAGCCCCACGGTCGCCCACAACTCCTCGTCCTGTCCGAGGTGGCGGGCATACCAGCGCACCGCAGCCTCCACCCCGAGGCAGTGCCGCCGCAACGACTCGCTCTCGGTGTGCTCGCACAGCAGTGTCCAGGCCTCGGCCCCCGTGTTCGGCATGCTTGGGAGAATACTCGCACCCAACACCTAACACCCTCTCCCCCCCGTCCCTACACCGATGAGTGCATTTGACGGGATCTTCACGCCCGAGGCTTGGTTGCGCGTGCTGGAGGTGATGATCAAACTTGGCCTGGGCGCGCTGCTGGGCGGGTTCATCGGATGGGAGCGCGAGCGCCACGGTCGTCCCGCGGGCATCCGCACGCACATGATGATGGTGATCGGCGTGGTGCTGTTCTCCGAGGTCAGCAAGGTGTTCGCCGATGGCGATCCCTCGCGCATCGCCGCCCAGATCGTCACGGGTGTGGGTTTCCTCGGCGCTGGCACGATCATGCGCAACGGGCCGGAGATCCGCGGCCTCACCACCGCAGCAAGCCTGTGGGCTGCCGCGGCGATCGGCATGGCCGTCAGCGCCGGCGGAGCGTTCCTCCTCGTCGCGGCGTTCGCAACGGTGCTCGCGCTGTTTACCCTTGCCTTTGTGGACCGGATCGAGCTGCGCGTCAACCCGGGTGGCCACGGGTGCCTACTGGTGGCCACGATGGCTTCGGCGACCACCTTCACGGAGCTCATCGAGGCGGTCATCGGAGCCGGCGCCACCGTGAAGGGGGTCCGCACGGAAGAGGCCGAGGAGGGAGCCAGCGTCTACCTTACGCTCACCGGGGATCGCGACGACATCTCCCAAGCCGCCTCCAAATGCCCCGGCGTGCGCACGATCGAATGGCGGCAAGACGGGGGGTAAGGGAGTGCGCGAGCTCCGGTTCCCATGCCTCCGCAGCCCCGCTGTGGAGGGCGCGCTTCCCCCTGTTGGCTTCGCCCTGCACCGCGGGGCTGGGGCGGCGTGGGGGAAGACCGAGAT
>CAYJMZ010000078.1:0-10572 GCA_964370995.1 uncultured Fimbriimonadaceae bacterium
CGGAGCGGCTCCGCCGCCCTGCAAAGCGCGGACCGGGAGTCCGCGCACTCTAAAAAACCGAATGCATGGGGACCGCCACCGCCATCTACGCGGCTTTTCGCCCAAAAAGGATGTAAACGATCGGCCCGATCCATTCGAGGAGGCAGCAACAGCAGGGCACGACGGTGAGCAGCCAGAAGAAGCTGGCCCGGCGGTCGAGGATATCCATGATCATCCATGTCAGCAACAACGCCCGGTTGAGCCATCCGATCATGGCGACGGTCTGGAGGTAACCCGGCTGGGACCCTTGCGCCTTCTGCATCTCCTCGGCGAAATTGGGATTTCCGACCCCGCTCATCATCAACGGGACTATGTACGCCAGCACGACGCCAAACACGACCATCGAGATCAAGATCAGAACCACACCCAGGGGGACCCACTTTGCGCCCATCTTCTCGACCAGAGCGACGCTGTGCCCCGCGTTCTCGTCGTACCCGGGCCGCGGGTAGGCCACGGTGCCCTCCACGGGGGGCCCGGGAGCAGACGCGGCGGGCGCCCCCATTTCGGATTCGATTCGCGCGGCCAGGTCCCGTGAACCGGCGTGGGACAGATCCAGGCGCGCGGCCTCCTTCGCCATCTCCAACGACTCGACCTTCTGGCCTTGACCGTAAAGGTGGACCGCGAGGTTGAAGTACGCCTTGGCGTTGGTCGGCGAGAGGGTGATCGCTCTTCGGAAGGCTGCCGTGGCCTCGTCGGGCCGTTGGATTTGCGAGAGCGCGATGCCGCGGAGGCCGTGGGCATCGGGATCATCGGGAGTCAGGGCGAGCGCTTGATCGAGGAGGTCGAGCGCCTTGGAGAACTCGCCACCCTCGATCGAAGTTCCTGCCTGCTTGATGAACTCTGCGGCCTGTTCCTGCGACATATCCCTTGTATCCTCCGGCCCCCTCGGGTGTGCCTGAGAATACCCGCGTCGTTGTGTCGGGGCGGGTCTCTCTTTGGACCCGTGTCCAGGTAGCATTCGGGGCACGTGTTCCGTATACTTGAACCCGGATCGCGCATCCTATTCCCGACCTCGCAGGTTGGAAGGTGAAACAGTCATGACAGCAAAGTATTTCTCAACAGCGCTCTGGATCGCGGCGGCCGTGTTCGCGATCGGGGGTTGCGGCGACAAGAAGGCCGGGTCCGGAGGCACCACCCCGGGGACCACGGCGGTCACTGAATTCAACCCTGGGTTCAGCACGACTTCGCCGGACACCGACAGCATCCACATTGGATTGGTCGCAAGCCAGAACGGCGAATTGCGGCCCTGGGGCGTTGACAGCGTCAATGGCGCCCTCCTCGCCGCAAAGGAGTTCAACGACGCGGGCGGGATGGACGGCAAGAAGGTCCAGGTCCTGATCGGCGACAGCGCCTCCAAGCCGGAGCAGGGCAAGACCGCCGCCGAAAAGCTGATGTCCGACGGCGTCATCGCACTCGTCGGCGAAGTCGCCAGCGGCATCACCGTGCAGATCGTGCTTGCCGCAAAGGACAAGGGCGTGCCCGTCGTGGCCGTCGGCGCCACGCGAAACGACATCACGACTCTGAGCAACAGCGTGTTCCGAGTGTGCTACACCGATGCGCTTCAGGGCCCGGTGATGGCCAAGTTCGCTTATGACGACCTGGGTCTGCGCAACATTGCGATCATGACGGACAAGAAGCAGCCGTATTCGACCGGCCTCAGCCAGAGCTTCGGTGCCTATTTCATCAAGCTCGGCGGCAAGATTGTCGACGAACAGTTCTACGAGACCGGTCAGACGCAGTTCAACGGCCAGTTGACCAACGTCAAGGCGAAGAACCCCGACGGGCTCTTCCTCAGCGGGTACTTCAACGAGGTGGGCCCGATCGTGCGCCAGGCCAAGGATGCCGGCATCAACGCCAAGTTCATGGGCGGGGACGGGTGGGACAGCAGCGACATCCTGACGTCGGGCGGCGACGCGATCCTCGGCAGCTTCTTCTGCAACCACTACAACAGCCAGGAGGACCGGCCCGAGGTCAAGCAGTTCCTCAGCAATTGGACGGCGGCATTCGGCAAAGTCCCCGGCACCACGATGGGCGCACTGGCCTACGACGCGATGAAGCTCGTGCTGGAGAGGATGAAGGCCACCAAGGCGACCGACGCGGCTTCACTCACGGCGGCGATTGCCGATACCGTGGACTTCCCAGGTGTATCCGGCAAGATTACGCTCAAGGGCATGCACGGGGATCCTCCCAAGCGGGCCCTGGTGGTCAAACTCACGAAGGACGGTCAGGTATTCGAGAAGGCGTTCGAGCCGGGCGAGTTGAAGTAACGCATGGAGCTTGGGTCTCTCATGGCGGGGTTGGACTTCACAACCCTGCCCCAGCAAGTTGTAAATGGCGTCCTGTTGGGCGCCATTTACGCGCTGATCGCGCTGGGCTACACGATGGTGTACGGCGTGTTGCGCCTGATCAACTTTGCTCACGGCGAAGTGTTCATGTTGGGTGCCTACACGGCGCTGTTCGTTTCGTGGGGCATGGGATTTCGCACCGGCAGCAACGGTGAAGGGACCCTTCTCAAACTCGGGCTGATCCTCGTCACGTGCATGGTGGTTTGCGGACTGATCGGGGTCGTCATCGAGAGGCTCGCCTACCGCCCGATGCGCAACCAGCCCCGCATCAGCGTGCTGATCACCGCGATCGGCGTGTCGCTGCTGCTGCAGTACGGCGGAGCGCTCGTTCTGCCCAACAGCCCCCCTCCGAGCATTAGCGAGACCACGATCCCCGCGTCGCTGAAGGGGTCAACCGAGATCAACCTCTCCAAAGCGGACCCGTCGTTGACGACGGCCTACAACTCCTACAAGGTCGCCTACGAGAGCTCGAGCAAGGCGTTCGAGGAAGCAAAGGCCCAAGTGCCCGTCGGGGCAGCCGAGCCGCCGGCGCTCAAGGTCATCCGTGACGCGCGCAACGAGGCCGAGCGCAAGATGAACCAGGCCCAAGGTGCGCTGGACAACGGCGCGGTGCGCATTCGGGTGCCCAAGGGGCAACTGGTGATGCTGTTCACCACCATTGGCCTGATGGTGCTTCTGCGCATGCTGGTAATGGGCACATCTGCCGGCCGTGCGATGCGCGCGGTGTCCCACGACTTCGACTCCGCGTCGCTGATGGGCGTCAACGTGGGACGAACGATCACCTTCACGTTCCTCATCGGCTCCATGCTGGCCGGAGCGGGGGCGATGATGAACGCGACCTTCATCGGCACCCCACTCACCACCTTCTATGGGTTTGCGCCCGGTGTCAAGGCGTTTGTCGCCGCGGTGCTCGGCGGCATCGGCAACATCCCCGGCGCGGTTCTTGGGGGCTTGTTGATGGGTGTGGCCGAGACTGCCGTGGTGTGGGTCGGCTACAGTTCGCACCGCGACGCCGTGGCGTTCGTGATCTTGATCGTCGTGCTGCTGTTCAAGCCGGGCGGATTGATGGGCTCGTCCAAGGTGGAGAAGGTTTGAAGTACTGGCTCGTGCGTTTGGGCTCGATCGCCGCGGCGCTGGCTCTGTCGTTCGGCATCGAAGCCCTCACGATCAGTAGACTTAACGACTTCGAGCAACGCCTGGTGGTGCTTGCCGGATTGTACGTGACGCTCGCAGTCAGCCTCAACCTGATCAACGGCATCACGGGCCAGTTCTCCCTCGGCCATGCCGCGTTCTACATGGTGGGCGCATACACGACAGGGTTCCTCGCCGCCCATTTCTATCAGAGTAGCCCCGTCCATGGGTTGGCCTGGGTGATCTTGATGATGTTTGCCGGCGCGCTGTTCGCAAGTCTCGCTGGATTCGTGGTGGGACTCCCCTCCCTTCGACTGCGTCGCGACTACCTTGCGATCGTGACCCTGGGGTTTGGGGAAATTCTGCGCATCGTCGTGCAGAACATCGAGGCCCTCGGCGGTTCCTACGCGATGAACGTGAACCCCAAGTTCCGCTTCATCTGGCTCGTGTGGCTCCTGGCGATGCTGACGATCGCGGTTTCGCGCAATCTGCTGAAAGCCGTGCACGGCCTGCCCTTTCTGTCGGTTCGCGAGGACGAGGTCGCGAGTGCCGCCATGGGCGTGAACGTGACGAAGACCAAGCTGGTCGCGTTCATGCTCGGGTCCGCGTTTGCAGGCGCCGCGGGAGCGTTGCTGGCGCATTTCGAGGGATTGATCTCGCCCCAGATGTTCGACATGAACGTGTCCTTCATCATCCTCACGATGGTGGTGCTCGGCGGTACCGGGTCGATCACGGGCTCGGTGATCGCCGCGATCGCGCTCTACTACCTGCCCGAGAAGCTTCGCGATTTGCCCCCGGTAAGTGGTGGAGGTCTCGTGGCGGCCATCCTCGCGGTCGGGTTTGGCGTGGCCCTGATCCGCGCGATCGGCAACGGCTACCACGGCCCAAGGCTACGCAAATCGATTTACGTGGTGGCCGCCATCTTGGGAGGGGCGCTGCTGCAGTTTCTTCTTGCCATGGTGCTGGCCAGGGTCCCGGTGCTCGCAGCCTTGAGCTTCGAAGCCGCCAAATTGCGCATGGTGATCTTTGCGGGCACGCTCGTGGTACTCATGATGCTGCGCCCCCAGGGGATCTTCGCCAACCACGAGTTCAGCTGGACCTTCCTCAAGGCCGTGTGGACTTCTATCAGGGGCGTGTTCATCCGCCGGCGAGGTGCTGCCACCGCATGAGCGTGCTGCAACTTGACGCGGTCACCATCCGCTTTGGGGGCCTCGTTGCTGTGGACGAGGTGTCCTTTGCGATCGAGGAGGGCGATCTGTTCGGGCTCATCGGGCCGAATGGCGCGGGCAAGACCACGGTGTTCAACCTCATCACGGGGGTTTACGCGCCAACGAGCGGCGACATGCTGTTCGGGAACAAGAGGCTTAACGGCATGCCCCCCAACAAGGTGTGCGCCTTGGGAATCGCACGCACGTTCCAGAACATTCGCCTGTTCCCCACCCTCAGTGTCCTTGAGAACGTGATGGTCGGGGCGTTCCTTCACCACAAGACAGGCCTCGGGAGTGCCCTCGCTTGGCTCCCGCCCGCGATTCGCGAGACCGCGGAGCTGCGCGAGGAGGCCATGAAGCTGCTGAGGATCATGAACCTGGAGGACGTCGCGCTGGCCCGCAGCCGCGATCTGCCGTACGGCAAGCAGCGCCGCCTGGAGATCGCCCGCGCCATGGCCACGCAACCCTCGCTGCTGCTGCTCGACGAACCCGCAGCAGGCATGAACCCACTGGAGTCGGAAGCCCTTCTGCAGACCGTCCGCCGCCTGCGGGACGACCACGGCAAGACCGTGCTGCTCATCGAGCACGACATGCGGTTCGTGATGAACCTGTGTGAAAAGATCGTGGTGCTCGACCACGGCGAGGAGATCGCCCGGGGTGGCCCCGCCGAGATTCGCAACAACCCCAAGGTCATCGAGGCCTACCTCGGCGAAGAAGCGGTCTAACCTGTTTCACGCAAAGGCGCAAAGGTCGCAAATGGGGGGGTGTTCGGGACCAGGTTGCGCACTCCCCCCTATCTGAAATTCTCCCTTGCGACCTTTGCGCCTTTGCGTGACATCTCCGGCCTTAAGGCAGGACTCCCCACCCCGCGCGACGAACTGCACGGCATGCGTCTCCCACTTCTCACCCTGACCGCACTGCTCTCCGCAGCGGTTTGCGCCCAAAATGACGCCGCGTACACCAAGAAGATCCTCGAGTACACCACGGAGCCGTTCTTCCGCACGGAACTCGTCGACCACCTGCCCGCAAGCCGCACGGTGCCCACACCGCAGAAAGTGCTCGGGTACGTGATCGGCACACCCAACGTGCTCACCCACGTCGAGGACGTCAACCGGTACATGCGCGCCCTCGAAAAGGCGTCGCCGCGTGTGCGGGTGCAGTCCATGGGTCTGAGCGAGGAGGGACGCGAGATGATCCTGGTCACGATCTCCGACGAGGGCAACCTCAAGCGGATGCCGCGCCTGAAGGAGATCACGACCCAACTCGGCGACCCTCGCAAGATCGACGACAAGCAGGCCGACCGGCTGATCGCCGAGGGCCTTCCCCTCTACTGGGCGACCGGCGCCATGCACTCGCCAGAGGCGGGCAGCCCCGAGATGCTGATGGAGCTTGCCTACCGGCTCGCGGTCGAAGAGACCCCGTTCATCAAGGAGATCCGCAAGAACAGCGTGGTGATGCTCACCCCCGTGCTCGAGACCGACGGCCGGGACCGGTACGTGGACACCTACCTGTACCGGAAGGCCAACCCCGACAAACCCGCGATCCCCCTCGTGTACTGGGGCAAGTACGTCGTGCACGACAACAACCGCGACGGTATGGCGCTGTCGCTGGCGATGTCCCGGAATCTGATGAAGACGTGGATGGAGTTTCGGCCACAGGTGCTGCACGACCTTCACGAGTCCGTGCCGTTCCTGTACATCTCCACTGGAACTGGCCCCTACAACGCGTGGCTCGACCCGATCACCATCGACGAGTGGCACATCATGGCGTACCACGAGATCGACGAGATGACCAAGCGTGGGGTCCCCGGCGTGTGGACGCACGGGTTCTACGATGGCTGGGCGCCCAACTACGCGTTCTATGCCGCCAATGGCCACAACGCGATCGGGCGGTTCTACGAGACCTACGGAGGCACGGGCGCGGACACCGGAATCCGCAACGTTGGCTCGCAGTCCGAGCGCGACTGGTTCCGCCCCAATCCGCCCTTCGCGAGCGTGAACTGGTCGATCCGCAACAACGTGAACATGCAGCAAAGCGCCTTGCTCCTCGGGCTGCACCACGTGGCTTCGGAGAAGGAGAAGTTCCTCCGCAACTACTACCTCAAGGCCAAGCGCTCGGTGGCCAAGGCTCGCACCGAGGGCCCCGCGGCGTACGTGCTCCCCTCCGACGAAACCCGTCTCGGGCAACAGACCGCGCTGCTGAAGATGCTCCTCGCCCAGGGCGTGGAGTTGCACAGAACCGCAGAGGCCATCGACACCAAGGACGGCAAGTTCCCCGCTGGCTCGTGGGTCGTTCGCATGGACCAGCCCTACAGCCGCATGGCCGATATGCTGCTCGACAAGCAGTACTTCAACACCAACGACCCGCGGCCCTACGACGACACGGGCTGGACCCTCGGGCCCCTGTTCAACGTGGCCGTGCTGCGGGTCAAAGACACCGCGATCCTCGACGCAAAGATGACGGAGGCGAGCCCGACGTTCGAGGTGGGGTCTACGAGCCGGATCGCCATCCACAACCGGGGTGATTTCAGCTTGGCTCAACTCCTTTATGCGAACCCGAGTGTGGAGTTCAAGGTGGCCCTCGAGGCGTTCAAGGTCGGCGATGAGGCGTTCGCGGCTGGAGACCTGATCTCGGATGGCGATGTGGAGGTGCATTACGACGCACGCACCGCGGCGGCAGCCTTGGGCAAAGAGCCGCCGACGGTCAAGACCCGCGCCGCGGAGCGCGCACGGATCGCCATCGTGCACACGTGGACCAGCACGCAGGACGAGGGGTGGTTCCGCTTGGCGTTCGACGCGCTCGGCATCCCCTTCAAGTACATCTCCGTGCACGAGATACGCGACAACGCGAACCTGCGCGAGAAGTTCGACGTGCTGATCCTCGCCCCGACGTCGGGGTCGGCTCAGAGGATCGTCAACGGCATCGATCGTGAGGGTGAGCCCATCTCCTTGAAGCCCCTCGAAGGCTTCCCCCACCTCGGCGGGCCTGACCAGACCGACAACATCCGGGGCGGCATCGAACTCGAGGGCATGGTGAACCTCAAGCGCTTCCTCGAGGCGGGTGGCCTGCTTGTCTGCATCGGGGACACGTGCCGCGTGCCGATCGACTATGGCCTCGTGTCTGGCGTGAGCGTGGTGGAGCCCATCCAGCTCATGGCACCCGGCGGGGTGTTCCTGGTGGACCGCGTGTCCAAGGCAAGCCCGGTGCTGAACGGGTATGGCGACAGCTTTGGCGCGTACTTCGACGGCTCGCCCCTGCTGTCGGTCGGGGGCGGCCAAGGCGGGCCCCGAGGCGCGGGAGCCGCCACCGGCCGTGCTTCAGGACGTGGCGACGGCAAGGGCGACGGAGATATCGTGCAGGGCCGCGCTTCGTACACCCCGAAGCGCGACGAAGGAGCCCCGCCCGAGGCCCAACGCGGCCTTCCCACAGGCACCCCGCCCGAGGTGCTACTGCGCTTCGCCCCCGTGGAGAAGGTGCTCG
Source organism: uncultured Fimbriimonadaceae bacterium (assembly GCA_964370995.1). GTDB lineage: Bacteria > Armatimonadota > Fimbriimonadia > Fimbriimonadales > Fimbriimonadaceae > JAMLGR01. The sequence continues at coordinate 8,204 of CAYJMZ010000078.1, forward strand.
TCAGCGGGGGCCTGGCGCACGGCGAGGAGTTGGCCGGCAAGGCCGCCCTGGTGCGCTGCAGCGTTGGCAGGGGCAACGTGCTGCTGTTCGCCACCAACCCCATGTGGCGCATGCAGACGCACGGCAGCTACCAACTGCTGTTCAACGCCGCCATGAACTTCCGCGACCTCGTGCCACCCAAGCCCCCGGAGAAGAAGGAAGGCGGCTAGCAGCGGGGTTTGTCGTCCTTCGTCCTTCGTCCTTCGTCGTGCGTGGGCGGGTTGTCGCTTGGAGCCCCCTGCGCCTTTGCGTGACACTCGCCGGCCCTACATGCCAACGCCGGAGTAGTGGGGCAGACCCTTGCGCCACAGCACGCGCGCAAGGGCTGCGCACACACCAATCCACACCAACTGTGCCCCCAGGATGCCCGGCATGGCCTCAATGGCGACCCTGCCCACCAGAATCTCCGTGGGGGCCCCGAGCGTGTAGTAGAACGGAAACAGCATCGCGGCCGAGCGCGCCCAGTCCGGCAGCAGCGAGATCGGGAAGAGTTGCCCCGAGAGAAACATCATCGGGATGTAGTAGAAGCCGAAGATCGACTGCGTCTCCTGCACGAACAGCGCGATCATCGCCATCATCATCACAAACGAAAAGCTGACGAGGTGGCCCAGCGCCACGCTCACCCAGAACGCCCATCCGAAGTGCAGGTGCACGTCGCCAAGGAACCCGCGGTACGCGAACAGCAGCAGCAGGAAGAACGGCAGGAACAGGCTGAAACGGATCATCCGCCACGCCAGGTTGCGGAAGAAGCAGAACTGGAAGAACCCGATGGGGCGCACCAGGTTGATCGAAAACTGCCCCTCCTTGATCTCCAGGGCGATGTCCCACATCAAGTGGCTGGTGATTAGGCTGCCGAGCAACAGCATGCACAGGTAGTAGACCACGAAGTCGCCGCCCGTGAACCCCGCGATCGGCCCCGACTTGCTCGCCGCCGCCCAGACCAGAGGCATTGTCACCGCCGTGACCACGTCCGTCATGATCCAGATCAGCCCCGCCGCACGGTACGCCAAGCCGTCCTGAAAGTACACGGCGAACACCGCCCGCCATTTCCGAAGCGTACGCGACACGCGCCGATTATGGCTGAGCCGGCCGCGGGGCACCGGAACCGACAATCGGGACGATCGCGGCCACGAAGGCTCCGAGGTAAAACGGGGTGGAAATGTCCGACCGTTACGAGCCCCGAGCGTTTGAAGACAAGTGGCGTCGCCGCTGGAAGGATGCGGACCTGTTCGTGACGCGCGAGGACCTCGGACGGCCCAAGTTCTACGGGCTCGACTTCTTCCCCTACCCGAGCGGGGCGGGTCTCAGCGTCGGCCACTGCCGCAACTACATCCCCACCGACGTGCAGTGCCGCATGAAGTACATGCAGGGCTTCAACGTGTTGCACCCCATGGGTTTCGACGCCTTCGGCCTGCCCGCCGAGAACGAGGCGATCGCCAAGAAGACGCACCCGCGAGAGATGATCCAAAGGTATGCGGCGAACTACCGGCGCCAGATGGACCTCGTGGGCATCGGCTACGACTGGTCCCGCAGCTTCTCCTCGAGCGACCCCGACTACTACCGCTGGACGCAGTGGATCTTCAAGAAGCTGTACGAGCGAGGCCTCGCGTACCGCAAGATGGCGAGCGTCAACTGGTGCGCGACCGACAACACCGTGCTGGCCGACGAGGAGGTCGTGGGCGGCCTGTGCTGGCGGTGCGACAACCCGGTCGAAAAGCGGTTCATCCCGCAGTGGTTTTTCAGGATCACGGAGTACGCGCAGCGGCTGATCGACGACCTGGACACGCTGGATTGGCCCGAGGGCATCAAACAGCAGCAGCGGAACTGGATCGGCCGCTCCGAGGGCGTCGAGTTCGAGATGAAGGTCGCCGTCGATGAGCCTGCGGCTGAGTCCTTGTTCGAGCTGCTCGGCAAGCCTGCCTTGAGTTTCCGGGTGTTCACCACACGCATCGACACGGTGTTTGGCATGACGTTCTGCGTGCTTGCTCCCGAGCACCCTCTCGTTGAGAAACTGCTGCCCAAGGTGCCTCAGGAGTGCGCGGACGAGGTCGTCGCATACCGTGAGGCCGCCAAACGCCTCAGCGAGACCGACCGCACGGCCACCGCCCGCGAGAAAACCGGGGTCTTCACCGGTGCATGCGCTGTGAACCCGGCAAGCGGCGAGCGAGTGCCGATCTGGATTGCAGACTACGTGCTGGCGGGCTACGGCACCGGCGCGATCATGGCCGTACCGGGGCACGATGTGCGCGATTTCGAGTTCGCTCAGCGCTTCGGCCTCGACGTGCGTCAGGTGATCGGCCCGGCCGACGGAAGCGCGGTGACGCTTGCAT
>CAYJMZ010000079.1:0-4359 GCA_964370995.1 uncultured Fimbriimonadaceae bacterium
GCACCTCACGGGCCGGACCGACAATCGGGACGATCGCGGCTACGAAGGCGCTCGATCATCTTCGCAGGAGGGCAAGAAACGAGGGCTTCATTACGTAGAGGTATAATCCGCCACCTGTGAAGCCCCCGGGGGTTTTGCGTGACCGCCATGCTGCCATCTGCCGATATCCTCAACGAATTCGAGTACGGGAAGTTCGTGCTGTCCAACCTCGCCGCCAAGCGCGCCAAGCAGCTTCGCGAGGGCGCGCCTCCGTTGGTGCGCATCGACAGCACGCACCCTCTCACGATCGCCCTTGCGGAGATCGCGGCGGGGCGCATCAAGCCCGCGGTACCGGCTACGGCTGAGCAGATCGACGAGGTCGAGGTCCACATCCTGACCGACGACAGCGTTCCCATCGAACTCGGTCTGCTGCTTCCGTCGCTCGACGAGGTCGAACTGGTCCCGGATCCGGACGAGGAAGATGCCGACGATTTGGACGACGAGGAAGATGCCGCGCCTAAGGAGACGACCATGAGTCTCTCGGATCTCGCGGACGACGACGACGACGCCGAACCCGACGCCGACCCCGATGCCGCGGACGTCCCCGACGACGACGAGACCTTGTCCCTCACGGAAATCGCGGAGAAGGAATCCGTCGATGAGGACGAGGACGAGTCGAACAGCTAGCGTTCGATGGCCACCAAAGACCCTTACGAAGTGCTCGGCGTAGCCCGGGACGCTCCGGTCGATGAGATCAAGTCGGCGTACCGTCGGCTCGCCCGCAAGTACCACCCCGACGTCAACCCCAACGATCCGGACGCCGAGGAACGGTTCAAAGAGATCGGGTCCGCCAACGCGGTGCTTTCGGACCCTGAACGGCGCGCGCGCTTCGACCGTTTCGGCACGGTGGACGAGGTTCAGCAGGGTGGCGGAGTCGGCGACCTGTTCGACATGTTCTTCGGCGGCTTTGGGTCCCAGCAGGCCCGGGGGGCGGGTCACGACGGCGACGACCTGCGTGCGGACGTGGTGCTCACGCTGGAAGAGGTGCTGGGCGGCGCCCACCGCGAGGTCGAGGTGCGCCGCCTCGCCCAGTGTTCGGAGTGCAACTGCACCGGCGTAGAGGGTGGCGGCGCGCCCGAGACGTGCCTCCAGTGCGCGGGGCAGGGGAGCATCACCCAGACGCGCCAGACGTTCCTCGGCACGATGCGCACCGCCACGACGTGTCCCAAGTGCCACGGTAGCGGCAAGCGCATCGACCACCCGTGCAAGGGGTGCGCGGGCGAGGGCGTTCGTCCCGAAGACGCCCGCGTGGCCGCCCGCATTCCAGCAGGTGTGGAGAACGGGGCCACCATGCACCTGCCGGGCCAGGGCAACGAGGGCACGGGCATCGGCCGGCCCGGCGACCTCTACGTGGTGCTGCACGTGCAAGACGACGCCCGCTTCGAGCGCCAGGGCATCCATCTGCTGACCGCGCTTGAGGTCACATTCGTGCAGGCCGCGCTCGGGCACAAGGTGCGCATCGACGGCATCGACGACTCCTACGAGGTCGTGATCCCGGCGGGGACCCAGTCCGGCACGCAATTGCGCGTCCGCGGCGCCGGGTTGCCTCCGCTGCATGGCGGACGGCGCGGGGACATCGTGGTCGAGATCGAGGTCGAGGTGCCGCGCAAGTTGTCGGATGGCGAGGTCACGCTGCTGCGCGAGTTTGCGGAGCTGCGTGGCGAGAAGCGTGCCGAGAGCGAAGCGGGGGGCCTGCTGGGCGCGCTGTTCAAGAAGAAATCATGATGCGCTGGACCAAGGTGACCGCCGCCTTCTCCGAAACCCCGGAGGATTGGGCGTTGCCGATCGAGGTGTTCCGGTGCCACGGCTGCGAGGGTACGGAGCAGACGGACTTTCCGGCGACCCTCTCCGGCTACGTGCCCATGGTGCCCGGGTGGCAGGCACGGGTGAACGTACTTACGGCGGCCTTGGGCGAGGGTGCCGACGACGTGTACACCGCTGTTGTGGACGAGGAGGATTGGGCTGAGAATTGGAAGGCACACTTCCCACCCTTGCGCATCGGGCGGCGCTGGGTCGTGCGCCCGACGTGGGAGACCGTCGAACTTGGGCCCGATGACCTCGAGCTGGTGCTGGACCCCGGCCAAGCGTTCGGCACGGGCGATCACGCCACCACGAGCATGTGCCTGGAGCTTCTCGAAGACGCCGACGTGGCGGGCAAGAGCGTGCTGGACATCGGGTGCGGCAGCGGCATCCTGTCGATCGGGGCCGCGAAACTGGGCGCTGATCGAGTGCTGGCCGTGGACATCGAACCGGGCGCAGTGGAGGTCGCGCGGGTGAACGCCGAGCGCAATGGCGTGGTGTTGGAGTGCGTCGAGCAGGACGCTTTGGGCGAGGGCGCGGACACCGGGTGGGACGTGATCCTGAGCAACATCATCAGCGCGACCCTGATCCGCATCGCGGTTGGCGTCCGCGCGCACATCGCTGATGGCGGGTTGTGGATCGTGTCGGGCGTGATCCGCTCGAACTGGGACGACGTGTTGGCCGCCGCGACGCGTGCAGGATTCGGCCTGGAGCAGCAGCTTGTCGAGGGCGAATGGGTCGCAGCCCGCTTCCGTGCTCCCGGTGGGGAAGCCCATGGCGTTCGGTGACTCGCCGATCCGCTCGCTCCCCAGGGTGTTCGTGCCCGGGGCAACCCCCGACGCGCCCATTGCCTTGCCCAAGGACGAGATCGACAAGCTGCGCAAGGTGCTTCGCCTAGAGCAGGGGGCCCTGCTTGCGGTGCTTCCCGGCAACGGCACCCTGATCCGGTGCGAACTCCGCGGGCACGAGGCGATCCCGCTTGGCGTGGAGTCTCCGAACACGGAGAGCGAGCGCGTGGTTGTCATCGCCCAGGCCCTCCCCAAGGGCGACAAACTCGACGGCATCGTGCGGTGCTGCACCGAGATCGGCGTGGCCGGGTTTGTGCTGTTTCCATCCGATCGCAGCGTCGTGCGGTGGGACGCCTCAAAGCTGGAGAGCCGTCTCGAGCGTTACCGCACCATCGCGCGCGAGGCCGCCGAGCAGAGTTTCCGAACACGGGTGCCTTCCGTGACCTCCGCAACGGGCCTCGAAGACGTGCTGACCCGCCACCCCGGCGCGACGGTGCTCTCCGAAGTCGAGGGCATCGCGCCACGGCTTGCCTGGGAGGGTCCAGAGCAGGTGGTGGTCGTAGGCCCCGAAGGCGGATGGTCCCCCCGCGAACTCGCGCTGATCGGCGACCGAGGCGTGACCCTCGGCCCGAGGGTGCTCAGGGTGGACACCGCCGCGATCGCCGCGTCGGCATTGCTGTTGTTGGGCGGGGACTCTTAACCGCAGATGACGCAGATGAGGCACAGATTCCGGAGTCTGATCTGCGCTCCGTTGGCACGTCACGCTTCCATCGCGGCGTAGCGGCGCTTCCAAACGCAGAACGTGTTCTCGCTCACGCCGTGTTCGCGGCACAGTTCCGCGACCGTCTTGGATCCTTGGCATCCCCACCCAGAATCCGGACGACATGCTTTTCGCTGAATCTCGATTTCCTCAAAGCTCGACTCCCCGTCTCCTCATGACGGAGAGCCTAACTAACGTCTCAGGTGGACCGGATTTCAGGGGGCACTCCACCCGGCGTTTTCAAGGGGCCCGTATTGCGCAGGTTCAAGTTGTGATCATGAACGGCTTCGGTAAACACGCCGGATGATCCCTCGGACTCTAAGATATGATACGCGCAATTCGGTCGCCCGCATCACACGTTCTGGTTCCCCGCTATTTGGTGTGGCTTACGGTTCCCGTGCATCCAGACCCTGGAGGGATCACAGACGGTAGCCCGGGGTCGCCTCCGGGCGGACCCCGGGTTGGGACGCCCCCCATGGCCGCACCCTGGAGGGGTGCCAGAGCCCCGTATTTGTGCGACCCCTCCGGGGCCGTCGCATTCGCGGTCCGCATGTCCCGGGGTGCGTCCGGAGACGACCCCGGGCTACCGTCCGTGACCCCTCCGGGGTCTAGACATCCACCCAGCGCTTCTCTTCCGAGCTGCGTTCCACGGCGTCCAGAACACGCTGGTTGGCGAGGCCGTCTTCGAAGTTGGGGGTGATCGTGCGTCCCTCGTGCATCGCCGCAAGGGCGTCGGCGACGAGGTTGATGAAGGTGTGCTCGTAGCCGATGATGTGCCCGGGAGGCCAGTAGTGGCCCGCGTAGGGGTGTACGCCTTCGGTGGTTTGGATGGTGCGGAAGCCTTGGAGGCCGGAAGGGTCGGTGTTGTCGAAGAACTCGAGCTCGTTAAGGCGCTCGAGGTTGAACGCGATCGAGCCTTTCGAACCGTTGATTTCAAAGCGGTTGTGGTTATTGCGCCCGACGGCGAAGCGC
>CAYJMZ010000079.1:4369-10499 GCA_964370995.1 uncultured Fimbriimonadaceae bacterium
GATCGTGCCGTTTTCGAAGCGCGCGAGGAACGCGGCGGCGTCGTCGACGGTCACCTCTCCCATCTGGGCCGACGCGCTGGCCCCGAGGCGGTCGTCGATGGCGCCGGGCAGGGGGCGCTGCTTCACGAACGTGTGCAGCATGCCGCTGACCTCCTTGAACTCGCCCACAAGGTGGCGGCCGAGGTCGATGATGTGCGCGTTGATGTCGCCGTGCGCGCCGCTGCCCGCCCTCTCCTTCTGCAAACGCCACACGAGGGGGAAGTTGGGGTCTGCGATCCAATCCTGCAGGTACACCGCGCGCATGTGGTGGAGGGTGCCCAGGCGCCCATCGGCGATCATCTTTTTGGCGAGCGCCACGGCGGGCACTTTGCGGTAGTTGTGGAAGATCGCGTGGGGAACGCCAGCCGATCGGACCGCGGCCAGCATCGCCTCGGCCTCGGCGAGGGTGTTCGCCAGGGGTTTCTCGCAGAACACGGCCTTGCCCGCCTCGGCCGCGGCGATCGCGATCTGGGCGTGGCTGTCGCCGGGGGTGGCCACGTCCACGATGTCGATCTCGGGATCGTCGAGCACGCGATGCCAATCGGTGGCATAGCCGTCCCACCCGAACGTGTCTGCTGCGGCTTTGACCGCGGCTTCGGTGCGCCCGCAGAGGGTCTTCATGCGGACGTTGACACCCAAGTCGAAGTAGCGCCCGACCTGGCGGTACGCGTTGCTGTGGGCCTTGCCCATGAACTGGTAGCCGATCAGGGCGACGGAGAGAGTGCGCTTTTCCATGTGCCCCCCATTGTGGCCAATGCCGGTAGCGCTTTACTCCTCATGCCTCGGTAGCTTCAGCTGTCGAGGCTAGAACATCGAATCTCTGGCGATAGTTGGGCCAAATAGCCTCGACAGCTGAACCTGCCGAGGCATGAGGGGGTGGGGGCAGACTCTTCTTTGGGCTGGATTGACCCTACGTTCGGTCGCGTTCTACTTTCGCTTGCGTCGGGCGAGTGCTGCCAGGCCGAGGGCGAGGACCGCCATGGAAGCCGGTTCGGGCACCGCGGAGTCCACCCACGCCCGCACGCCCGGATCGGTGAGGTCGATTCCACCGCTTCCGAAGTAGGGGGTGCCGCCGTTTTGCGAGGCGAAGCCATAGTTGGGAAGGGTGGTGCTCGTGCTGAAGATGAACGAGTTCACGGCCACGAGCTCGGTGCCGATAAAGAACCCGCCGCCTGAATCGCCCGCGACCAGAGCCGCGTCTCCGTTGCCGACCAACCACGACAGCAGGCTGGGCCCGAAGTCGGGGACGAACTCTTTGAAGTCGAGGGTGTTGGTGCCCTTGCGGCGCGTTCCACCGCCTCCGGTGATGGTGTAGCCGTTGCCGGCCCCGTTCAAGACCCCGGTGCCGCCGAAGCCGACCATCGTGAGGGTCGACCCGATCGGTGAGGCTGAGCCGATGCTGTAGAAGCCGGGAAGGTTTACGCCGAAGTTGAGCACCGCCAAATCGAACGTGGGGCTATCGATGCGGCTCGTAGCGGTGAAGGTGGTGCCACCGAGGGTGAACGCCGTGCCCCCCACGTGCTTGGCGGTGATCACGCTTCGTGCTCCGATGGCGACCGCGGAAGAGCCTCCAACCTGGCCGATGAAGCCGAACGTCGCGTCCGGGCCCGCGTTGGGGACGATCGCAAGCACGGGCACGCTCGCCACCAAAGCGGCGGCTGCGCAGAAGATCTTCTTGAACATCAGCAACATGATAACGCAGGGACGGGGACAACGCCAACCGTCCGTTCTCGCTCGGCGACGAACCCCGTGGAAATACCAGGTGTCTGTCGATGCGGGGCCGATCATTCACAATGGGGGGGTGCCTTCGACCCTCGCGCACGCGGCAAAAGGCTTCGATATCGGCCCGATCCGGGTCGATCCTCCCGTGTTGCTCGCCCCGATGGAGGATGTCACCAACCTTGCGTTTCGGCTGATCGCCAAGCGCGTCGCGGGCCCGGGTCTCATGTTCACCGAGTTCGTGAGCGCGATGGCGATCCATTACGGCGCCAAGAAGACGTTGCGCAAGATGCGAATCGAGGAGCAGGAGCGCCCTCTGGGCATCCAGATTTTCGGCGGCGATCCGGAGGTGATGGTGGAGACCGCCCGCCTCGCCGAAGCGATGGGCGCGGACCTCGTGGACATCAACATGGGCTGTTGGGTGCCCAAAGTGTGCAAGACGGGCTCGGGTGCGGCGCTGCTCAAGGACCCCGTTCTCGCCGAGCGCATCGTGGCGGCCGTGGTGCGCGGTGTGAAGGTGCCGGTGACCGTCAAGGTGCGTGCGGGTTGGGGCTACGACCTGTTCGCCGCGCCGGATCTCGCCAAGCGTTTCGAGGGTGCCGGGGCCCAGATGCTGACGCTCCACGCGCGGTTTGCAAAGCAGGGGTTCGAGGGCGAGGCGGACTGGCGCTTGATCGGCGCGCTGCGCGAGGCCCTGACGATCCCGCTGGTGGGCAACGGGGACGTGAAGACCCCCGAGGACGCGTTGCGGATGTTGCGCGAGACTGGGTGCGACGCCGTGATGGTGGGCCGGGCGGCGATCTCGAACCCCTGGGCCCTGCAGCGCATCGTCGCGGGGGTGCGGGGATTCCCGATTCCCGCGGAGCCAACCCTGGAGGAGCGGATCGACACGGCGCTGGAGCACCTGCGATTGATGATTCGGCACGAGTGCGAGGCAGCCGGAGACGGGTCGGCGCCGCCCGATGGGGAGCTGCGGGCGGTGCGGGCCCTGCGCGGCCAGGTGCCGATGTACCTCAAGGGTGCGCCCGGGGCTGCCAAAGCGCGGTCGGGGTTGACCCGGTGCAATTCGTACGACGAGGTCGAGACCCACATGCGCGCGTTCCTCGAGCGGTGCGGGGCTTGATCACATGAGCAGGCCGCCGGTGCCCGACGCGCGCCGGTTTGCCGCCGCGTACGCGATTTACACGCTGTTCCACCTGGTGCTGGCGCCGCTGCACGCCGTACGGGGGCTGCTGCGCGCGCGCAAACGGGGATACCAACGCATCTCGTGGGCGCGATTGACCGGCGGGGGACGCCCACCCTGCCGGGGTCGTTGGCTCGTGGTGGTTGCGGGTGGGATCGGGGAGGCGCGCGCGGCGATCCGGGTGGCCGAGGAGGCTGCGAGGTCGTACGGCATCCAGGCGTGCGTGATGGTGCACCGCTCCGACGCGATGTCGCTTGCCTCGAACGTGCCGGTGCTGCCGCTGCCGTTCAACAACCCTTTGTCTGCGTGGTGGTGCCTTCGCCGCAACAGGCCATGGGGGGTGATCGTCGCCGAGTTCAGCGACAACCACCACCTGATGGCGCTCGCGGCCCTGCGAGGTGTTCCATCGGTCGTGTTCAACGTGTTGCTCAGCGAGCACGAGACCCAGCGCCAACAGCGCGCCCACGAGCTTTGGCGGCTGCAGATGGTGGGGGCGTGGGACGTGCATGGGGACGCCCAGCGCCAGCGGCTTCTGCGGCTCGGGGTGGACCCGCGACGCATTGCATCGACGGGGCCCGTGGGTGTCGCCGACGTCACCCCGCTCGACGCCGCGCAGGAAGCCCCCATTCGAGAGGCGTGGCTGGCGGGCGTTCCGTGGCTGGCGGCGGCGCGGCCCCTGGTTGTGGCCGGCTCGACGCACGCCGCCGACGAGAAGCGGATTTGGGACGCGTTCGCCGCCCTGCGCGAGGTGTGTCCGGATGCGGGTCTGGTGCTGGCGCCGCGCGAACCCCGCCGGGCGGACGCCCTCGCTCAGGAGGCCGTGCGGCGAGGGTGGGCCGTCGCGCGACGCTCCCAAGGCGAACCGGGGAACGGGCCGGTGCTGATTCTCGACACGATGGGCGAACTCGGCAACCTGTATTCGGTGGCCTCGGTCGCGTACGTCGGAGGCAGTTTCGATCCCGTGCTGGGTGCGCACACGCCCGCCGAAGCCGTCGGTTGGCGCGTGCCGATCACCATCGGTCCGGAGTATCAGCAACAGGTTGCGCTCGTGGAGGCCCTCCGCGAGCGGGGCCTGTGCGAGGTGTGCCCGGACGCCGCGAGCTTGGCGCGCGCCTGGGGGCGGAGGGTCGATGGGCCGACGCCGGAAGAGCAGGTCGCCGCCCGCCGGTTCCTGGCGGGGCAGGCCACGGCGGCGAGGGAGTTTCTCGATCGCCATGTCAAGGGGTGGACTCCCTGAGTACAATTCGGCGGGTCCCATGCTGTTTCGCACGCTCATCCTCAAGATCTCGGGCTGGTCGTTGACCGAGCGTGTGGTGCGCCGCTCCCGGCTGTTCAGACGCCTCGTGTCCCGGTTTATCGCGGGCGACACGCTCGACGAGGCGATCGCTGCCTGCGAGGATCTCGTGCAGCGCGGGTTTCATGCGACCCTCGACCTCCTTGGAGAGAACGTTCGGACCGTTGACGAGGCCGCCGCCGCGAAAGACACGTACATCGCGATGCTCAGGCGGCTCCAGACGAGCCCGTGCCGTCTCAAAACCAACATCTCGATCAAGTTGACCCAGTGCGGCTTCGATCAGAGCGACGATCTTGTCGAGAAGCACCTTTTCGAGTTGCTCGAGGTCGCCAAAGGCCTCGACGAGTGTTTCGTGTGCGTGGATATGGAGGCGTCGCCGTATACCGAGCGCACGCTGCGGCTTGTGGAGAAGGCCTGCCCAACGTACAAGAACCTCGGAACCGTGCTGCAGTCCGCGCTCTACCGAACCCCGCAAGACGCCCAATTGCTGATCGACCTGGGCGTGCGCGTGCGGATTGTGAAGGGCGCGTACCTCGAGCCCGAGAACGTGGCACACCAGGCCAAGGCCAAGGTGGATGAGGCGTACGTGGAGGTGGCGAAGCGGCTGCTGCTGGCAGGGAACTTCCCGTCGATCGCCACGCACGACGAGGCGATCGTGGAGCAGTTGCTCGCGTTCATCGCCGAGAAGGGCATCGCGAAGGAGCGTTTTGAGTTTCAGATGCTTTTTGGGATTCGGCGCGACCTTCAGGACCGCTTACGGGAGCAGGGTTACAACGTGAGCATCTACGTGCCTTTCGGGGAGAGCTGGTACCCCTACTTCACCCGCCGACTGGCCGAGCGCCCCGCCAACGTGCTGTTCATCGTCAAGTCGCTGTTCAAGGGGTAAGGGTTCCGCTTGTAGCACAGGCTCCCAGCCTGTGACTCCGGAAGGCCCCATGCTGCGGGGAAGGACCGGATCACAGGCTGGGAGCCTGTGCTACAGGGGAGGGTCCGCCGGTACACTCGGTGGATGGGTGCATTTGCGGGGCCGCGGGACTGGGGTCGGTTGTTGACGGCGATGTTGACGCCGTTTCACGCGGATGGCTCGGTGAACTACGACGAGGCGGCGCGGATTGCTTGCCACTTGGTGGACGTCGAGTGCAACGACGGGGTCGTGGTCAACGGCACCACGGGCGAGTCGCCGACGCTGCACGAGGACGAGAAGCTTCGGTTGCTCGAGGTGGTCCTGGAGGCCGTCGGCGAGCGTGCCGCGGTGGTGTTCGGCGCGGGCACGTACAGCACCGAGGAGTCGATCGGGCTCACGCGGGCGGGGGAGAAGCGCGGGGCGCACGGCATCATGCTGGTCAACCCGTACTACAACCGCCCGGGGCAGGCGGGCCTGTACGCGCACTTCTCGACCATTGCGCGCGAAACGGGCCTGCCGGTGATGCTGTACAACATCCAGTCGCGCTCGGCGATCAATTTGGAGACTCTCACGCTGCTGCGGCTTGCTGAGATCCCCAACATCGTGGCGGTGAAGGAGGCCAGTGGCAACCTGGGCCAGATCTCGGACGTGTGCGGCTCGGCGCCCGAGGGGTTCCGCGTGTACAGCGGCGACGACGGGCTGACGCTGCCCCTGCTGGCACTCGGCGCCTTCGGCATCGTGAGCGTCGCGGGGCACGTCGTGGGCTCGCGAATCCAGGAGATGTTGGGTGCGTTCTTCGAGGGTCGGGTGGCGGACGCCCGCCGAATCCACCACCAACTTGCGCCGGTGTTCAAGGCGTTGTTCAGCGCCCCAAGCCCCGTGCCAGTGAAGTTCGCTCTCAGCCTGCGCGGATTCGACTGCGAGTCCGTGCGCCTGCCGCTTGTGCCCCTATCCGACGCCGAGAAGGCCGTGGTGTGCGGCGCCATGGAAG